>JBPCSK010000538.1:0-10860 GCA_051007275.1 Gaiellales bacterium
GCACGCCCGGCCTCAGGCTCCAGCGACCGCGCGTGGCCTGATCGAGGATCGTCGTGCCGAGACCCGGACCGCCCTCGCCCTGCGGGCCGATGCCGTCGTCCTCGACGACGATGCGCACGTCGTCGTCGATGCGTGTGACGGCCACCGCGATCGTGCCGGCCCCGCCGTGGCGCACCGCGTTGGCAAGAGCCTCCTCGACGACACGGCCGACCAGCGCACTCGACCCCTCCACCGCATCGATCGACGGATCGATGCGGACCTCGACGGCGCAGAGCTCGTCCCAGAGGGATGCCTTCCTCCGCACCTCATCGCCGATGGTGGCGACCTCGCGCGTGCTCTCGAACGTCGCGAGCGAGGTCGTCAGCACGCGCTGCGCCTCGAGGAGCGACATCTTCAGCTGCTCGGCGTCGCCGCTCTCGACGGCGCGCTCGCTCACCATCGCGCAGGCCACGAGCCTGCTCTGGACCGTGCCGTGCAGCTCGCGCGAGAGCTCACGCGCCAGCTCGGCGACGGCCCGGCTGCGGGCGATCGCTTCGACCTGCTCCTGTTCCAGCTGCTGCTCGTAGTCGCGCTCGAGCGTCCTGATCACAGTGCGCCACGAGCCGAAGGCGGAGGTGATGACGATCACGGCGAGGCCGGCGAAGAGCTGCGTGAGCGCCCACGCGGTCGATCCGCTGCCGGGCACGATGCTGTCGCGCCACAGCACCATCGGCACCAGGTACGTCTGGATGAGCAGGGCGGCGAGGATGAAGATCGCCATGTGCCAGCGCGGGAGGCGGCGCATGAGCCGATTCGCGATGACGCTGACGACCGCGACATCGAGGGATACGACCGCGAGCATCGCGAGGCCCGTCCACGTGCCGTACGCGCGCGTCAGCTCCGTGGCATTGCCGAGCACGTGGACTGCGATCAGGGCGAGCGGGCGGAGCGGCTCGTGGCGGAGCGTGCTGGTGAGCACCGTCCACCACGGCACCTTCGGATACTCCCGCGAGGCGGTGCTCCAGAGCCGCGAGCTCAGCGCTCGGACCTCGCCGCTGGCCACGGACCGGAGCATGCTCGACGTCTCCTCCTCGCCAGCGACGGATGCGGAGGCCGACAGCGCATCGAGCCGCTGGCGCACGTCCGAGCGCGCCGCGACCAGCTCGCCGGCAACCTCCTCGACCGCCTGCCTGCGCAGCTCCTCGATCAGCATCGTCTGCTGCAGGCTCGCGATCTCGATGCCGACCTGGCGCTCGATCAGCGCGGCGCGGCGGCGGCGCGAGCGGTCGATGCCGTCGAACAGGAGGATCAGCGCGAGCCCGATCCACTCGCCGATGATGATGAAGCCGACGGTGCGGCGAACGACGTCCTGTCCCGTCTCGATACCGGCCAGCGCAGCCACCCCGTCAACCGCGACGCCGAGGACGAGGCCGGCACCAGCGGTGCCGAGCAGGAGCACCCAGATCGGAATCGCCTGCTCGCGCCGACGGGCGTAGGGCGTCCAGCGATCGAGGATGAGGAGATAGACCCCCAGCGCGACACAGGCGCACACCGAGATCCCGAACCACGCGATCGCGCCGTGCGTGCTGCGCGTCGCATCCGTCTCGGTGGTGAAGAGCGCCAGGAAGATGCCCAGGCACAGGACGACATAGCCCCGCAATGAGATCGCCCAGCGGCCTCCGAGCCGCTCGAAGAGCGTGGACGCCGGCTCAGCTCTGGCGGACACTGACGGTCCCCGCCAGCTGGAAGTACAGCTGGGCGATCATCACCCGCTGGTTCTGATCCTTGCCGGCCTTGAGGTCGAAGTGGCGGATCAGCCGCGCGACCGCCTTCTCGACCGACGGCTCGTTGAGGCTCCGGCGGCGTGCGATCTCGGCGTTCGAGCAGCCGAGCGCGACGAGGCGCATGATCTCGACCTGCTGGTCGCTGAGCGCCGCGAGGCCGGAGTCGACCCCCGGGCCGGTGAAGCGCGTGGCATCGGTGTGGGACTCGGGCTCGCAGGCCAGGCGCAACGCGCGGCCCAGCACCTCGGGGTCCGCGATCGAGCGCTTGACGAGGTAGACGCCACCGGCCGGCAGAGACGGCAGGTTGTGCCCCATCAGCCGCGGATCCTCGTAGGCGGAGAGCATCACGATGCCGATCGCCGGGAGCTCGCGCCGCAGTGCCAGTGCGAGGTCGATCCCCGTCGGCCCCTCGCCGAGGTCGAGGTCGAGCACCGCGACTTCAGGCCGCGTCTTCCTCGCGGCCCGCAGCGCGGTGGCTGCCGACTCCGCATCGGCGACGACAGTGCAGCCGAGCGCGCGCAGCGTGCTGGCAAGCGTCACCCTCGTGAACGAGTCGTCATCGACGATCAGGACGCGCAGCTGGTCCACCCGAAATCCCTCCGCGCAGGCAAATCGATCTGCCGATTCGCTTGCGTATCGCCCTGACCTTACCGGGTTCGCGTCGCTCGACGCTGACGGTCGGGTCAGACGGCAGCACCTCATCGCACCGCGTACCGCATGGTGCCAGCACCCCAGTTGACCCGCATCTGCGCCGAAAACCGTGATGGGCAAGGCGAACCGCCATACGGTGACGGGATCCCACGCCTCGACCACGCTGCTCAAGCTGCGTCGAGAACCAGCCGGAGCCGTTCCCGCCCATGACTCTCACCTCGCCCTCCCCGTCGCATAGCCACCGCCTCCTGCAGGTGCTCGTCGTCGCCCTCACCGCCGTGGGCACGCTGCTCGCAGCGGTCGCCGCCAGTGCCGCGATCGCACCGCCGATCTCGACTGCGAACTTTGCGAATGGCGGCGGCACCTGCGTTGCCGCGACCACGACCGTCACCTGCACCTATTCGACCGTCGGCGCGGATGCCTTCACGGTGCCGACATGGGCGACGGCTGTCGATGTCGTCGCGATCGGCGGTGGCGGCGGCGTCGGAGGCACGGCATACGGCTGGGGCGGTCACGGCGCGAAGGTGACCACAACGCGTCTGCCGGTGACCGGCGGAGCATCTCTGTCGCTGTTCGTCGGAGGTGGCGGGGCCAACGGAGGTAGCGGTAGAGCTGGCGGAGGTGGCGGCAGCAGCAACGTCAACGCGGGAACGTCGAACCAGATCATCGCGGGCGGCGGGGGCGGTGGGGGAAGCGGATTCAACTACCTCGCCATGGGTGGCTTCGGCGGTGAGTATGCGACGGGTGCCGGATCGAATGGGCAAGATTCCGGTACCGGCGGCGGCGGCGGCCGCACCGGCCTCAACGGCATCGGCGGCGCCGGCGGCCAGGGCTATACCGGCGGTGGTGGAGCGGACTACGGTGTCGCGGGCGGCAGCGGCAACGGCGGCCCCGGCGGTGGTGCGTTCAACGGCGCGGCAACAGGCGGAGGTGCCGGAAGCGGAACCGGCGCCGGCGCGAACGGCGGCTCAACGCTCGCCACCATCGGTACGGGAGGTGGTGGCGGCGGCTACGGCGGTGGCGGCAGTGGCTCCGGTACGTCGGGCTACTCGAACGGCGGGGGCGGCGGTGCCGGCGGCTCGATCGGACCGACGAGCGCATCTATCACCACGACCTATGCCGGTGGCCTCAACACGAATGGCGGCAATGGGTCGATCACGATCACGTACGAGAAGGCTCCGCAGACGATCGCCTTCACGTCAACTGCGCCACCCAATGCGACCGTCGCCAGCGCAACGTACAGCCCGACCACGAACGGGGGGTCCTCCGGCAACCCCGTCGTCATCACCATCGCGGGCAGCTCCGCAAGCGTCTGCACCATCAGCGGTGGAGAGGTCACCTTCAACCACGCTGGCACGTGCACCATCAACGCAAACCAGTCGGGCAACGACGACTATCTCGCCGCTGCGCAGACGCAGCAGGTCATCACCGTCGCGCAGGCTCCGCAGACGATCGCCTTCACGTCGATCGCCCCGACCGGCGTGGTCGTTGGCCACGCGCCGTACACCCCGGCCGCATCAGGCGGCGCATCGGGCAATGCCGTGACGTTCACAATCGCCAGCAGCTCCACCGCGGTCTGCGCCGTCACAGGAGGTGTCGTCTCCTTCAGCCAGCCCGGCACGTGCACGATCAGCGCGAACCAGGCGGGGAACGTCGACTACCTCGCCGCTGTCGAAACCCAGCAGAGCTTCGAAGTGGCGGCCGTCCCTGTGACTGCTCCGCTTCCTATGGCAGCAGCCGCAGCGGACCCGGCAGGCACAACATCGGTGCTGCCCGTCTCGACGACGACGACCGACACCACCATCACCACCACATTCACGGCGTCCGGCCCCGGCCAGGTCTCCCAGAGCGGCACAACGCCGACCGCCAAGGACGCGCGCGGCAAGGCGCTCAAGGTCTGCAGCGCAAGCAAGAAGATCAAGAAGGCCGGCAAGGTCAGCCTCACCTGCACGCTCACCAAGGCCGCCAAGGCGGCCCGGCGCAAGGGTGGACTGACGGTGCTGCTGACCACGACCTTCACGCCCACCAGCGGCCCCAAGGCCATCAGCGCCACGACCATCAGGCTCGGTCGCTCGTGAGCCATCCCCGGAGGAACGACATGACACCCACCACCACCGATGGACGACGGCGGCGCCTGCCCCTGCGGCTCGCGCTCGCGGTTGCGGCAGGCAGTGCCCTGCTCGCCGTCCCGCTTGCCGCCGATGCCGCGACGTTTGCTCCCACCGCGGCGACGGTCGCCAACAGCGCAATCACGGAGTACGCGACGCCGTCGGCCTATGCCGGCCCGCTCGACACCGCGCTGGGTGCTGATGGTCGCATCTGGCTGACCGAGCAATACGGCGGCAAGATCGCCGCGATCACGACCAGCGGCACCTTCACGGAGACCGCCCTGCCCGACGGCCAGGAACCGCTGATGATCACGCCGTTTCTCGGTATCGACGATGCCCCACCCGGGATGTTCTTCACCGCCTTCACCGCCTCCGACGCAGGCGAGGGCAGCCTCGGCATCACATCGCTGAGCGGCGCCCTGTATCAGTACACCACGCCGAGTGCTCCAGCGCGCTCGTTCGTCGGCGTCACCTTGCGGCCGGGCGACAACACGATCTGGGTCGGCGACACGTCCGACGGCACGATCTCGCGCATCACGGGGGCGGATACCACGACGTTCCCCATCTCAACGCCCGACAGCGATACCGCTATGCCCATCGCCCTCGCAGCTGCCGCCGACGGCTCCATCTGGTTCACCGACTGGCACGACATCGGCTACATCGGCAAGCTCTCGGCCGACGGCGCCACCTCGACCGAGTACGAGCTGCGGACGGAAACAGGCATCGGCCATGCCGCCGACATCACCCCCGGCCCCGACGGGAACATGTGGTTCACCGTGCCCGACGCCAAGGTCGTCGGCAAGATCACGTCCGCCGGCGTGATCACGCTGTTCCCGGTCGGCGTGGCCCCGGGTGGCATCACGGCCGGTCCCGACGGCAACCTCTGGTTCACGACCAGGGCCTGCGGTGGCGGTGGCTTCATCTGCACCGATGCCGCCACGTTCTATGACACGGGCTCGGCGAAGCTCGGGCGCATCACGCCGACACGTGACGTCTCGCTCAACCCGCTCCCGACGCCCACCGGCGGCGGCTGGGGCATCAGCTCCGGCGCCGACGGCAACCTCTGGTTCACCGAGACCGACGCCAGCAAGATCGGCACGATGTCGCCGTCGCCGCTGGCACCGCCCGCGCCGACCGCGGTCTCCGGCCCCTCCTCGGCGACGGTGACCATGACGGCGACGAAGGACAGCCCCGCTCCCACCTCCTATGTCGTCACGTCCTCGCCGGGCGGCAGGACGTGCACCGCCACCGTCGCAGCCGGCTCCTGCGTCGTGAACGGCCTGCTCAACGACAAGGCCTATACCTTCACCGCGGTCGCGACGAACACCGCGCCCAGGCCGTCGGCGGCCTCGCCCGCCTCGAGGCCCGTCACCGTCGGGCGCATGTCCGTGCGGTTCGACAGCGCCACGCGCAACACCATCACGACGACCTTCAACGCGCCTGGCGTCGGCTGGATCTACCAGCACGCCTACGTCACGCAGCAGGACCGTGCGAGCTCGTCGAAGCAGGTCAACGTCTGCGCCACATCGAAGAAGGCGACGAAGGCCGGCAAGACCAAGATCGTCTGCACCCTCACCAAGGCCGCGCGCAAGGCCCGCAGGCAGGGGACGCTGGCGGTCTCGATGGTGACGACGTTCGTCGCCACGGGCAAGACGCCGAGCGTCACGGCGACGACGCTGTCGCTCCGGCGCCGGTAGACGCAACCCGTCGCTCGTCGACCGGCACCCCGGTCGGCGAGCGCGTCGGGCTAGGTGTTCTGCTCATGAGCCTGTGAGACGGAGCCCGTCGTCGATCGGGTTTGGGTGCTCCCAAGGGGTCAGACCCTTTTGGAGCATAAGAGGCGCCGTCGCTCTTCCGTCAATGGCCGCGATGCTCCAAAAGGGTCTGACCCCTTGGGAGCACCCAAACCCGATCACCACCCCGCCCGCAGCTGCGGTCGACGTCGCACAGGCGCAAAGGCGGATCAGTTAGGCCAGTGCGCGCTCGAGGGCGGCGATCACGTCGGCGACGTCCTCGTCGCTCATCGCCGTGTGCACCGGCAGCGCGAAGCCGCGATCGACGATCTCCTCGGCGATCGGCGCTGACTGGCCCAGGGACACGAGGCTGCCGATGCGCGTCATCGCGTAGGAGAGGATCCCGGCGCCGATGCCCTGGTCCTGCAGCGCCGCGACGAACGCGTCGCGGTCGACGCCCTCGGGCACGATCGCGCCGAAGGTCTGCTCGTTGACGCTCGCGCCGGCGGGATGTCGCTGGAAGGCGATGCCGAGGTCCGGCAGCACCTCCCGGTAGCTGTCCGCGATCTCGCGCCGACGCGCGATCATGCCGTCGAGACGGTCGAGCTGCACGAGGCCGATCGCCGCCTGCATCTCGGTGAGGCGCTCGTTCGGGCCTGGCTCCACGAAGTCGCCGACGGCGCGCTGGCCGTGGTTGCGGAACACGCGCAGGCGTTCAGCAAGCACGTCGTCGTCGGTCAGGCACGCCCCACCCTCGCCGGTCGTCAGCACCTTGCGCGGATGGAACGACAGGCACGAGATGTCGCCGAACGAGCCGCAGGGACGGCCGCCGAGCGTGGAGCCGATCGCGCAGGCGGAGTCCTCGATGATCGGCAGGTCCGGGAAGGCCGCGGCGATCGCGGGCTGGTCGGCCGGCACACCGAACTGGTCGATCGCGATCACGGCGGTGGTGGCGTCGGTGCGCGCGGCGGCCAGCGCCGGCGCTTCGCCGTTCCATGTGGCGCGGTCGATGTCGACGAGCCGCGGGGTCGCCCCCACCCAGACGGCGACATGCGCGGGGCTCGGCCAGGACATCGCGGGCACGAGCACCTCGCCGCCATCGATGCCGAGGGCGCGCAGGGCGAGCTCGAGGGCTGCCGTGCCGTTGGCGACGGCAATCGCATGCCGGCGGCCGCAGCGCTCGGCAAGGCCGCGCTCGAACTCCTCGACGAGACGACCCGAGATCAGCATGCCGCTCTCGAGCACGCGGGTGACGGCCGCGATCTCCTCCGCGCCGAGCTCGGGCTTCGCAATCGGGACGCGGATGCTCACCGGGGCAGGATACCGCCGCCGGTCATCCCTCTACCTCGAGGTCGTTGATGTCACCCGCGGCCGCCTCGAGCGGGGTGTCGGCGCCCGGGCCGGGCTTCACCTCGGGCCGACGCCGAATGGCGGCCACGAGGCGGCGCGCCTCGGCGAGCTCGTTGCGCGTCAGGAATCCGACCGCGATGTAGCCGACGGGGATCAGCATGGCGACGACGATGCGCAGCCCGAGCGCGCCGATGCCCGCGTCGGGGATGACGAGCGTGGCGACGAAGGCGACGGCGAGCACGCCCGGGATGCGCACGATGCGCCCCCACGGGTACGGCACGGGGAACACGCGGTGCTCGCGCCAGAGCATCAATGCGAACATCGTGCCGTAGGCGATCACCAGCGACCAGCCGGCGCCGCCCACGCCGTAGCGCGGCACGAGCACGTAGAGCGCAGCGACCTCGACGAGTGCGGCGACCGCCACGACGACCCAGTTGAACTGGTTCTTCTTCTTCCGCCCCACGCCGATCGCGGCGATGAAGTAGCCGCCGTAGAGCGGGCCGGCGATGGCGATCGGGGTGATGGCCGCCGTTGCGCCCCAGTACGGCTCGGTGGTGAGCAGCCGCAGGAACCACGGCGCCACGAGCGCGAGCGCGAGCGCGGCCCAGCCCATGAAGGCGAGGTACGCGCCGAGCACCGCGGCGTACGTCTTCTTCGCCTCCTCATCGCTCTTGATGGAGTACGCGAAGGCGGGCCAGGCCAGCTGGAAGGCATTGACGAGCAGCAGCACGCCCGTGCCGATGCGGAAGCCGGCACCGAGCACGCCGAGCGTGGCCGGCGTCGAGACGGCGAGCACGACGGGACGGTTGATCAGCGTGACAGCCCACATCGCCGCGCCGGCGGGCATCAGCGGCACGCCGAACTTGAGCATCTCCCGCAGCAGCGGACGGTCGACGCCGAAGCCGACCCAGCTGCGCTGCTCGATCAGCACCCCGAACCAGACGATGAGCGAGCCGAGGTACGTGCCGAGCAGCAGGCCGAAGGGCCCCAGGTCGAGCACGACGATGAAGAGATACGTGAACCCGGCCGTGAGGATCAGGTCGATGATCGTGCGGACGCTGAATGCGACCGGCCGCTCCTGCACGCGGAAGTGCGCGATCGTGAGCTCGTAGTTGACGGTCACGTACACGCCGAAGGCGACGGCGAGCACGAGGTCGGGCCCGGCGCCGGGCGTCGTGAAGACCTGGTCGCCCAGCCACGGCGAGCCGATCGCGGTGATCGCCGCCCACAGCAGCGTCGTGCCCTGCAGGGCCCAGAAGGCGGTGCGGAACACCCGGCGGCGCTGCGCGGCGTCATCGCTGTCGACGAAGAAGCGGAAGAACGAGTGGACGAGACCGAGGCGCGCGACGATCGCGACGGCGAGCACGATGCGCAGAGCGAGCTCGGCATCGCCGAACTGGGCCGGGGTCAGCTCGCGCGTGTAGAGCGGGAGCAGGACGATGCCGAGCAGCGTCGCGGCGATCGAGCCCGCGCCATAGATGGCGGACTGCTTGCCGATGCGCGCAAGATTGCGCGCGACGCTCATCGCTGACCCCGCCTCATCCCGCCGCATTGTCCCACGCCGCGAAGGCGGCGGGGCGCGATCCTAGCCGCGGGTCTTGTCGCCGCCCTTGCCCCGATCCGGCTGCTTGGCCGGCTCGGGGGCCTGGACGGGAGCTGGTACGGGTACGGGCTGGACGACGGGTGCAGGTGCGACGACCGGGGCCCCGGCCGACTTGGCGTTGTCGGACTTGGGAGTCTCAGCCTTGGGCGTCTCGGCTTTCGGCGTCTCGGACTTGGCCGGCGTTGCCTTCGGCACTTCCGTCTTCGGGGTCTCGACCTTGGTCGGCGCCTTGGGAACCTCGCTCTTCGGTGCTTCGGACTTCGGCACCTCGCCCTTCGCCGGCGCCTTCGGCGTTTCCGACTTCGGGGTCTCGGGCTTCGACGTCTCGCTCTTCGACGGCGCCTTCGGGGTCTCGGCCTTCGGAGCCTCCACCTTCGACGGCGCCTTCGGCGTCTCGGCCTTCGGAGCCTCCACCTTCGACGGCGCCTTCGGCGTCTCGACCTTCGGAGCCTCCGCCTTCGACGGCGCCTTCGGCGTCTCGACCTTCGGAGCCTCCGCCTTCGGCGGCGTGGCCTTCACCGGCTCGCCCTTGGGGGGTGCGGCAGCGGGAACCTCGGCCTTCGGCGGGGTCGACGGAGCCGACCCGACGACGGGCGGCGCGGCCGGCGCCTCGGCACCGGCGGCCTCAGGAGCCGCGACCGGCGCGGCCGCGTCGACGGCGAGCGGCGGCGGCCCGACCTCGGGTGCCACAGGCAGTGCGGCAACGGCGTCCTGCCGCATCGGCGGAGCGGCCTCGGCAGCCTGCTGCGACTCGACGATGCGCGCGGTGCCGTCGGCCGAGACCGGCGCCTTGCGCTCGGGCTCGATGGCGAAGGCGCGCACGTTGGTCGGCGGAGCGAGCGCTGAGCCGATCACCGGTGCCTCCTTGACGGCGCCCGTCGCGACGACGGCGCCGATCGCCACCGTGGCAACGACCTTGACCGCGGTGCCCGCGGCGAGCGACGCGCCGATACCGGCCGCAGTGGCTCCACCGCCAGCGACCACGGCGCCGGTGACGGCGAAGCCGGGAATCGACTCGCCCAGGCGGGAGGCGATCGAGTCGAGCGGGAGGAAGCCGTTGGCCGCAGCCATCTCCTCGGGCGCGTGCAGGCGGCGCGCGGCGGCCCGGCACGAGCGGCAGGTCAGCAGGTGCGCGCGGATCTTGGCGTTGACCTTGGCATCGGCGAGCGCCTGGCGGACGGTGCCGCACGCGCTCTCCTACTCCACCTCGGCCAGACCGACCAGCGCCTTGCGCGCGCGATAGACGAGCGCGTCGACGCCCTGCGGCGTGACGTCGAGGACGTCAGCCGTCTCGATCGCGGACATGCCGAGCCACTCGCGCAGCACGATCGCCTCGCGCTGCTGCTCGGGCAGCGTCGCGAGCAGGGCGACGGCGACGTCGAACTCGTCGTTTGACTCCATCTGATCGGCCACCGAGGCGCGCGCGTCGGCGTGCCACTCGCCGAGCTCCTCGTGCACCCCGCGGCGCTTCGTCATCGCGATGCGCGTGAGGCACTCGTTGCGGAGGATGCGGAACAGCCAGGCGCGCGGCTCGCGGACGCGCTCGCCTTCGGCGAGCACGCGGTGCGCCGACAGGAACGTGGCCTGCACGGCATCCTCGGCGTCCTCGAGACGGCCAAGGCGGTGCCAGGCGAAACGCAGCAGCTCGCCCG
>JBPCSK010000539.1:0-1479 GCA_051007275.1 Gaiellales bacterium
GTCAGATCCCGATCGTCGTCATCGGTGGTGTTGCCCTGGGACGACTCGTGTACGAGGGCGAACGCGGCCACCGCGAGGTCGGCGGAGTCACGGTTCAGCAGCATCTCCTCCACGATCTCCCGGTAGCCGTCGAGTCGACCCTGCGTTTCGACATCGTCGAGCAGACCCTCAATGGCATCGCGGGTTCGTCGCAGACGCAGTTGCCGAACATCGGTGACGGTGGGCACCGGCTCCACGGGCACGTTCACCCGCATGAGCTTCTCGATCGAGGACAGCATGCGCCGCTCGCGCGGCTCGACGAGGCTGAGTGCCACACCCTCGCGACCCGCTCGGCCCACCCGGCCGATCCGGTGGACGTACGCCTCTGGGCTCATCGGCAGGTCGTAGTTGACGACATGCGAGAGATGGTCGACGTCGAGGCCGCGGGCAGCGACGTCAGTGGCGACCAGCAGGTCGATCGTGCGGGAGCGCAGGCGCCCCATGACGCGATCGCGCTGGTCCTGGGTGAGGCCGCCGTGGAGCGCCTCGGCCTGGAAGCCGCGTGCGGCGAGTGCCTGGGCCAGATCATCGACTTCTCCGCGAGTGCGACAGAAGATGATCGCGGCCGCGGGGTCCTCGGCATCCAGGATGCGCATGACGGCAGCGGGCTTATCGAACCGCTTGACGACGAAGGCGGCCTGACGGACGCGCGGAGCGTCTTCGGCGCGCTTGGCCGGAGGGGCGATCGCGACGCGCTCGGGATTGCGCAGGTGCTTGCTCGCCAGCTTGTCGATGCGCTTGGGCATCGTCGCGGAGAAGAGCACCGTCTGCCGCGACTCGGGCGTCTTGGCGAGGATGGTCTCGATGTCCTCGATGAAGCCCATCTCGAGCATCTCATCGGCCTCATCGAGCACGACTGTTTTGACCTGACCGAGCTTGAGCGATCCGCGATCGCACAGGTCGAGCGCACGCCCCGGCGTGGCGATGACGACATCGACGCCGCGACGCAAGGCCTCGATCTGCTGGCGCGCCGGTGCTCCGCCGTAGATGGCAACCAGTCGCACCCCCACGGACTTGCCGTAGCTGGCGAAGGCCTGCGCGACCTGCAGCGCGAGCTCGCGCGTGGGCACGAGGACGAGGGCGCTGGGCTCCTTGCTGTCGCGCCGTGCATCGAGGCGCTCGAGGATCGGCAGTGCGAAGGCAGCTGTCTTGCCCGTGCCGGTGGCCGCTTGGCCGAGCATGTCGCTGCCCCCGACGAGCAGCGGGATCGCCGCAGCCTGGATAGGCGTGGGCTCCTCGTAGCCGAGGGCAGTGAGGGTGGAGAGGAGATCGCCCCTCAGTCCCAGGGAGGCAAAATCAAGGCCGGGGGTGTCCATGTGGGGACGCTACCGTGCGCGCGCATGTGGCCTAGGTCAGGGCGAGGGGTGACTTGTAGAGGTCATCACGCGGCTGCGGACTCGGGCACGCGCACCACGGCACCGGATCGGGTGCGGGTGAGCA
>JBPCSK010000540.1:0-1889 GCA_051007275.1 Gaiellales bacterium
GAGGAGGACGCGACACGCCTCGTGCGCGCCGCGCGCTACGCCGCGCGGCTCGAGGCCACGTCCGACGCCACGCTGGTGCACGCCGCGAAGGCGGCGGCGCACGGTGGCTACGTGCAGCTGACCGGTCGGACGCGGATGGTGGACGCGATGCGCCTGGTCTTCGAGGAGCAGCACCCCGCGCCGGTCGTTGCGCTGCTCGCGACCTGGGGCGTGCTCGACGCGATCGAGCCTGGCTTTCGTGCGGAACCCGCCGCGGTCGCGGCGGCGTGGGCGATCGTGGAGGATGAGGCGCGCGATGCCGATCGCGTCGCGCTGGGCTTCGGCCTGCTGCTCGCCGGCGTCGATGTTGATCGTCGACGGGACTGGCTCGCCAGCAGTGGTCTGGAGCGCAATGCCATCCGCTCGGCGCTCGCCGCCGCCGATGCCGGTGCGCTGCGGGCCGAGATCAGTGGGCGCGCTGATGGTGATGTCGACCAGGTCTGTGCGCGCCTTCCGATCGAGGCCGTGGTCGCCGCCGGTGGCGACGAGGCGGAGCGGTACCTGGCGCGGCTGCGCCACATCGTCCTCGCCGTCGACGGGGCGGACGTCAAGCAGGTTGCCGGCGTTGAGGGTGCCGAGGTGGGTCGCCTGCTGATCGAGCTGCGCCGAGCCTGCATCGAGGGATCCGTTGCACCCGAGCGTGATGCGCAGCTCGCGTGGCTCACCGCCCAGGCGGGTTAGCGACCTGAGCCGGCCACGAGGCCGAACCCGATGAACAGCACCGCGACGGCGAGCGCCACGAGACCGGCGTAGAGCAGCGGGGCCGACTTCATCAGGCGCCCGCCAGCTTGAGCAGCGTGGCGGCGATCGGATCGGTCAGACCCGAGACGACGTCGAGCAGCGGGCGGAAGAAGAAGATCATGCCCATCAGGATGATCATCCCGTACTGGTCGAGCCGAGCCCACGCCGCGTACATCTCGCGCGGCATGAAGGCGCCGACGACGCGCGAGCCGTCAAGCGGCGGGATCGGGATCATGTTGAAGATCGCCAGCCAGATGTTGAGCAGGAACGCCTGGATCAGCACCTTCTGCAGCAGGGTGGGATCTGCCGTCTGGTAGATCACGTTGCCTGGCCCGACGACGACCAGGTTGGTCAGCGACAGCACCAGCGCGAGGACGTAGGCGATCAGGATGTTCGTGATCGGCCCGGCGATCGCGACGATCGCGAAGCCCCGCTGGGGATGGTTGAAGAAGCGCGGCTGCACGGGGATCGGCTTGGCCCAGCCGAACAGGAAGGTGCCGCCCGAGGCGATCCATGAGATCGCGAACATCGCGGAGCCCATTGGGTCGATGTGGCGGATCGGATTGGGCGAGAGGCGACCGAGCATGCGCGCCGTCGGATCGCCGAGCCGGTTCGCGACGTAGCCATGAGCCATCTCGTGCAGCACCATCGAGACGATCAGGATCGGCAGGAGGAACGCGAGGATCTCGAGGTTCGCGGCCGAGAAGGCGGAGTCGATATTGCCGAACATGCCCCCGCAGGGTACCCCGTCGCGGGTACCCTCACGGCATGCCACTCGCCTGGGACAGCTTCGCCGCGTTTCCGCTCCTGCGCTGGCAGGGGCCAGAGGGGATCGTCGCGGCCTTCACGAGTCGCCGTGGCGGGGTCTCGGAGGGGCCGTTCGCATCGCTCAATCTCGGCTTCACAACGGGAGATGATCGTGCGGCCGTGGCGGAGAATCGGCGCCGGCTCTGCGCCGCCGTCGGGGCCGACCCCGTCCGCACGGTGCAGATCCACCAGGTCCACGGCGCGGTCGTCCACACGGTCGGCAGGCCCGGCGGCGTGCAGGGGGCCGACGGCGACGCGCTGGTCAGCGCCGCTGAAGGCGTTGCCCTCGCCGTGTTCACCGC
>JBPCSK010000541.1:0-7979 GCA_051007275.1 Gaiellales bacterium
CCTCAAGCTGGTCGCGCAGATCAACGCGATCCTGCCACAGCTCCTGATACGCATCGACGACCTCGTCGAGCATGTCGTCGACGTCGGGACGCTTGTAGCCGAACAGCCCGCGCCGAAGCGGGGTATGCCGGATCTCTGCGGGAGTGATGGCCATGCTGCGTGCTACGGCGGCGTCCCCGCCTCTCCTGCCGGCTGTGACGAAACGCTTACATCCGCACGAGTAAGGGTCGGCAGACCACTTCCCCGCAACAGCGGGGTTTCCATCGCATTGACCCGGAGCGGACCCACGAACGAGCAGGCACCGTAGAGTCCGTTGCATGAAACCACTTGCCGCCTTGGGGAGCCGAGCCTTCGCGCTCGCACTGCTCCTCACCCTCGCCGTCGTCGGGAGCGCCGCGGCGCAATCCTCGACCTTCGGCTCGACCGATGCCAGCCCCAACGGCCTGGCCATCGATGCGGCCGGCAACGTCTACACGGCAAACACCTCGGCCGGCACGGTGACCAAGATCACGCCGAGCGGCACCTCGAGCACGCTCGCGTCTACCGGGAAGGCACCGATCGGCATCGCCGTCGACTCGTCGGGCAACGTCTACACGGCGAACTCCGGCAGCAACAGCGTCACCAAGATCGCCCCGGGCGGCACCGTGACGACGCTCGGCACGACCGGCAGCAAGCCGATCGGCGTCGCCATCGACTCGTCGGGCAACGTCTACACGACGAACTACCTCGACAGCACGGTGACGAAGCTGACGCCCGCCGGCGTCACCTCCACGCTGGCGCTGACCGGCGAGCATCCGCTCGGCATCACGGTCGACAGCAGCGGCAACGTCTACGTCGCCAACGAGAAGACGAACAACGTCACCAAGATCACGCCCGCCGGCGTCGCCTCGACGCTCGGCACGACCGGCGGCTGGCCGCAGGCGATCGCCATCGACGGCGTCGGCAACGTCTACACCGCGAACTGGAACACGCGCAACGTCTCCAAGATCACGCCCGCTGGCGCCTCGACGATCCTGGGCCACACCGGTCGCCGCCCGATCGGCATCGCGCTCGATACCTCGGGCAACGTCTACACGACGAACAACGGCTCCGATGACGTCTCGCGCATCACGGCGCTCGGCGCCTCGCAGATCGTCGGCCACACCGGCCGCCGTCCCGACGGCATCGCGCTCGACGCCAGCGGCAACGTCTACACGGCGAACGCGCTGTCCAAGTCGGTCTCCAAGATCGAGCCGCGATTCACGAACCAGACCAACGTCGTCGCGCTGAGCACGGTGACGGTCGCCGCCCCGAACAACAAGGCCGTCTGGATCATCCCCTTCTACAACGCGATCTACGCGACGAAGGCGGACTGCCTCCAGGCGCTCCCGATCGTCCGCACGCTGCCAGCCCAGGCCGGCGTCGGCGTGCAGAACGTCTCCGAGACCTCCTGCATGTCGGTCGGCAGCGTCCCGTACACGTTCAACGTCGGTGAGACCGAGGTGACCGTCGCGCAGTGGACGACGTTCCTCAACACGGTGGACCCGATGGGCCTCAATCGCCATCACCTGTGGGCCGCACCGAACGGCTCCAAGGTCTGGCCGCTGTACGGCTCGATCAACCGCACCGCCAAGGCGCTGCCGGGTCGTCACTACACGGTGGCGTCGGCCGCCTGGGCGCAGAAGCCGTTCAACTTCGCCGACTTCACCCGCTCGGCGCGCTTCATCAACGCCCTGCAGAACGGCAAGCAGCTGTCGAAGCAGATGAAGACCATCAACACCGTTTCCGGTGCGCAGCTGACGCAGACGACGTACACGATTCGCCTGTCGAAGCAGACCGAGACCGGCATGTACACGATGAGCAACCGCGCGGCCACGCGCAACCTCTCCAAGGGCTTCGCCGTGACGAGCCAGGACGAGTGGATGAAGGCCGCGTACTTCGATCCCAAGGGCGGCGGCACGCTGTCGTACTGGGATTACCCGACCAACCCGGGCACGTTCGTCAACTGCCCGGCGTCGCCTGTGCCGAGCGTGGATTCCCCCACGCAGTGCCCGACCACGCCGCCCGCTGCGACGATCCTCGACCCGACCACCGGCAACGTGACGAACGCCGGCACGCAGCCGATCGCGTCGTACACGTCGGCTGCCGATGCCGCGGCCGGGATCGCGCCGTACTGGTGCGCCGCGCAGTTCACGACCGCCCAATGCGCGACCACGCCGTTCAAGCCGCTGGCCAGCATGTACAAGGGCAACCTCAGCACCGTCGGCCAGGCGCTCACGCGCTCGCCGTGGGGCACGCTCGACCAGGGCGGCAACACGGTGGAGATCACCGACACGATCGCACCGCCGCCGCCGCTGAAGAACGCCAAGATCGTCTGGCGCCGCTGGCATGGCGGTGTCGTGACGGCGCCCGAGTACCAGATGTGGCTGTCCGCCGTCGGCGTCACGCCGCAGACGATCCCGGGCTACAGCATCAACCCGTGGCGCGGTCTCCGGATCGCCATCCTCGGCTAGCACCGCAGCGCAATCGCACGTCGGGAGGGGCGCCGATCGCCTCTCCCGACGCCGCGCGCGTCAGCCCGCGATCAGACCCTGCACGAGCTGCGACACGATCCACAGCGCGAAGAGGCCGACCATCGCCGACAGGTCCAGCGGGCCGATCGGCCGGATGAAGCGACGGAAGAGCAGCAGGTACGGCGCGACGGTGTCGTCCAGGAAGCGGCGCACGGTCATCACGGGCGCCGAGTAGCCGAGCGGCACGAACGACTGCAGCGCGTAGGCCACGATCATGATCGTGTAGACGAGCGTGAGCGAGCCGATGAACGTCGCGATGAGGTCCCGGTCGAAGGTCATCAGGCGTTCCGCAGCTCCGTGCCGCGATCGCGCGCGGCGAGGGCGGCGGCGGTCATCGCCGCGGGCAGGCCGGCGGCCTCGAGCGCGGCGATGCCAGCGGCCGTCGTGCCACCGGGCGACGTGACGCGCTCGCGCAGGGCAGTGGCGCTCTCCCCCGTCTCGACGAGATAGCGGCCGGTACCCTCGAAGGTCATCACCGCGAGGCGGGTGGCGTCGGCCTCGTCGAACCCCACGGCCTTGGCGGCCTCGACGAAGGCCTCGATGACGTACGCGAGCATGCCGGGACCGGAGCCCGAGATCGCGGTGACGGCGTCGAACATCGACTCGTCGGCGGCGACGGCCGTGCCGACCTCCTCGAGCCAGGGCGTCAGGATCGCGGTCGCCGCAGCGTCGCCGCACACGCCGGAGACGCCGCCACCGACGGCGACGGGGATGTTCGGCATGAAGCGCGCAGCCGGCGTGCCGGCGGCGAGCTCGGCGCGGATCGTGGCCAGCTCGACGCCCGCGGCGGCCGATGCCACGCACGCGCCGGGACGCAGCGTCGTCGCCACCTCGCGCGCCGCGGCGGCGATGTCCTGCGGCTTGACCAGCAGGATCACCAGATCGGCCTCGGCCGCGACCTCGGCCGGCGTGGCACGCACGCCGATGCCCTGCTGAGCGGCCAGCGCCTCGGCGACGCCGTCCACGCGGTCGGTCGCGATGATGCGGCCGGCGTTCGCCGGGTCCGCCGCCACCCAGCCCGTCACGAGCGCGCTCGCGAGCCGGCCGGCGCCGATCTATCCAAGGGTGCCTTCAGCCATGCCGGGAGTGTACCCGCGCCTATGATCGGGGCATGAGCGAATCCCACGAAGGCGGGTGCCTCTGCGGCGACGTGCGCTACCGCGTCAGCGGGCCGCTGCGCGACGTGACCACGTGCCACTGCGGCGAGTGCCGCAGGAGCCACGGCAGCGCCGGCGCCTACACCGCCTCGCCCGACGATCACCTCGAGCTGCTCTCCGACGACGGCCTCAGCTGGATCGAGAGCCCGGCCAGCACCACCAACGCGGTGCGCGGCTTCTGCGCACGCTGCGGCTCGTCGCTGTTCTGGAAAGCGCCCGATCGCGACTACACGGCGATCAGCGCCGGCACGATCGACGAGCCGTCGGGCCTGCAGTCGGTCGGCCACATCTGGTGGGATGCACGCGCCGACTGGGAGGTCCCTGACGGGCTCCCCACGTCTGGCACCGGCACCTCGACGACGGGCTGAGTCAGCCCGCGATCGTGCGTGCTGCCGAGGCGCGGGAGTCGGCGAACACCACGCCCGCCTCCGTCCATGCGTTCGTGCCGGTGATGCTCACGCGCACCGCGGCACCGGCGAGGCTCGCCCGCACGCGCAGCTTCTGCTGCGACGCCTTGGGGATATCGACCCAATCGCCCTTGCTGTCGCGGCGCTGCCACTGATACGTGTAGCCAGCGGCATACGGCCAAGCGGCGGTCGTCGCGGTCAGCGTCGAGCCCACCGCGGCCGCACCCTTGGCCGTCGCCTTCTTCGGCGCCGGCGCGCGCAGACCGGCGATGCCCGGCACCGTCAGCGCCGTGGCACTGAGCGACGTGCCCGTCCGGCCGAGCTGTCCCTGCGTGTTCGCGCCCCAGCAGCGCAGGTGCCCGCCGCGATCGCTGGCACAGCTCTGGTCCTGCCCAGCCCCCACGAGCGTCGCCGTGAACCCCGCGACGCGCACCGGCGTCGCCGATGCGGCCTGCGTGCCATTGCCGAGCTGGCCGCTCTCGTTCGCACCCCAGCACCACACGGTGCCGTCGTTGGCGACAGCACACGCATGCGCGAGTCCCACGCTCACGTGGGACGCCTCGAGACCACCCGGCAGCTCCACGCGCGTTGGCACGTCGGCCGCAACGATGGCGCCCCAGCACCAGATCGACTGCGGCTTCGAGCCCGTCTTCTCCGTGGCGACGACACACGTGCTGGCGCCGCCCGCGGCGACCTCGCCCACGCCCTCGACCGTCTTCGGCAGCGCAACGGCAACGGGGGCAGCGCTATCGGCGCTCGCGGCGTTGCCGAGCTGCCCCGACGTGCCCGCACCCCAGCAGACGAGGCTCGCTGCGACACCGGCGCAGGCATGCGACTGTCCGACCGCCAGGAGCGACGGCGTCGACATCGTGCCGTCACCGCTCTTGAATTCGGCCGTGCCCGGTACGGCTGCAGGTGCGCTGATGCCCGCGCCGAGCGGCGTACCCCAGCACGAGACGCCCGATGCGGCGCCGGACACGATCGCGCAGGCCAGCGTGCCTCCGACGCTCACGCCGGATGCGCTGGCGCCTGCGCCGAGCGCGACCTTGACGGGCACGGCGCTGGCCGCACCGGCGCTGCCACGGCCGAGCAGACCGCCCGCGTCGTCGCCCCAGCAGTAGACCTGGCCGCTCTGCGATCCCTTCTTGCCCGCGACGGCGCACACCGTGGCGAGACCGTTCGCGGAGCCCTCGCCAGCCGATACCTCGACCGTGCCAAACCCGTTGGGCAGCGCCACCGATCCCGGTGCCGCCGGCGTCACGCCCGTCGCATGCCCGGCCTGGCCGGCGCCGTTCGCACCGAAGCAGTTGGGCGCGCCGTTGGCTTGCACGACGCACGAGACGCCACCGCCGACGCCGATCAGGTTGCCGCAGCCGGCGCCGATCGCGCCGATCGCGAGGAGGCCCAGGGCCAGCAGGGTCAGGCGGAGAGCACGCATGGCGCGAGGGTAGCACTCGGCGCTTGCGGGGTCATGCTCGCGTGGGCTAGCGGGCGGCGTACTGCGCGGCGGCGCCGATCAGCGCCTTGAAGACCGGTGCGCCGGAGTCGGTGTGCGCCTCTTCCGGGTGCCAGAGCACGCCGACCGCGAACGCCTTGGCCGGGTCCTCCAGCCCCTCGACCGTGTCGTCCGGCGCCTTGGCCGTCACCTCGAGCCCGCTGCCGACCGTCTCAATGCCTTGGTGATGATGCGAGTGGATGACCGTGCCGCTCGGCACGAGCTCCGCGATCTTCCCGCCGAGGATCTCGACCGGGTGGTTCGACCACTCGCCGAGCTTCACGCGATGCAGGTCACCGTCGACGACGTCGTCGAGATGCTGCTCGAGCGTGCCACCGTACGCGATGTTGAGCAGCTGAAACCCGCGGCACACGCCAAGCAGCGGCATGTCGCGATCGAGCGCCCCGCGCAGCAGCGCGAGCTCGGCCGTGTCGCGGCGCTCATTCGGCGGATCGTTCGTCGGATGCGCCTCGGCGCCGTACGTGCTGGCGCCGACGTCGCTGCCGCCGACGAGGATCAGCCCGTCGATCGTGTTGAGGGCCTCATCGACGAACCCGTCCATCTCGGGCAGCGGCGGCACCAAGATCGGGAAGCCCCCGGCGGTCAGGATCGAGTTGACGTACGCCTGCGGTGCGAGACACGCAGGCATGTCCGTCCACGGCCCCCAGGAGGCCTCGAGCCAGTACGCGGTGATGCCGATGCGCGGTCGCATGCGGGCAGACTACCGCCGCCCCCTGACACGATGGGCCCGGGCCCACCGTGTCTTGCCTGAAAAGCGCTTACCTGAGCCCTTGTTGCTCCCCGCAGGGCAGCAGTAGCCCATGGTTGAGCGAAAGACGGGAGCGGGCAGGTGGACCTGATGGGCCCGGGCCCATCAGGTCCAGTGGCACACGCAGCGTTGTGCGCTTCCGCGCGCGCGTTCGCGCGCAGGTCACGCGTTGTCGTGTGCGTTTCGTCCGTACCCGAAACCGTCACACGTCTGTTCGCGCGTCGCCAGACGAGGAAGCCGGTTGCAATCGTGATCGATGACCCCTGAGCATTCGACCGCGGGCCACGAGGCGCGGGCGTCAGCGCGGCGTGAGTCAGGAACGCTCGAACGAGCGCACGAGCTCCCAGTCCGTCACGGCAGCATCGAAGGCCATGACCTCATGGCGTCCGCTGTTGACGTAGTGGTCGATCACGCGGTCGCCGAACGCGGCGCGGGCGAAGGCACTCTGGTCGAGGAGACCGACGGCCTCGGCGAGCGTAGTCGGCATGCGCTGGCCGTCCGCGTCGTACGCGCTGCCCTCGGTCGGCGGGGGCGGCACGAGGCCGCGGTCCACGCCATCGAGGCCCGCCGCAACGATCGCAGCGAAGGCCAGATACGGGTTGGCGTCGCCACCGGCGATGCGCGTCTCGAGCCGCAGCCCCTTGCCATGCCCGACGGAGCGGAAGGCGGCGGTGCGATTGTCACGCCCCCACAGGAGCGTCGTCGGCGCGAAGGAGCCGTACGCGTAGCGCTTGTACGAGTTGATGTTCGGCGCGAAGAAGAACGACAGCTCGTGCGTGCGCTCGACCTGGCCGGCGATGTACTGGTCGTAGATCGCCGAGTGACCCCCCTCGCCCGTCCCTGGGAACAGCGCCTCATCCCCCTCCCAGAACGAGCAGTGAATGTGGCACGAGTTGCCCTCGAGCTGGTTGACCTTGGCCATGAACGTGATCGCGGCGCCGTGCTGGTACGCGATCTCCTTGGCGGCGAGCTTGTAGAAGACGTGATCGTCGGCCATCCGCAGCGCGTCCTGGTAGCGGAAGTTGATCTCGTGCTGCCCGAGGTTGCACTCGCCCTTGGAGTCCTCGACCGCGAGCCCAGACTGCTTCATCGCCAGCCGGATCGGACGGATCACATCCTCAACCATCGTCGTACCGAGAATCGAGTAGTCGACGTTGTACGCATTCGCCGGCTTGAGGTCGCGATACCCCTTCTCGCGCGCGGAGTCGTACGACTCGCGGAACAGCACGAACTCGAGCTCCGAGCCGATCTTGGCGTTCCAGCCTCGCTCGCCCAGGCGATCGAGCTGCGCACGGAGGATCTGGCGCGGCGACTCCACCACGGGCGAGCCGTCGTGGTGCATGACGTCGGCGAGGCACAGCACGGTTCCCTCGAGCCACGGCATCGGCCGCAGCGACGACAGGTCCGGCTGCAGCACGAAGTCGCCGTAGCCGGACTCCCAGCTGGTCAGCGCGAAGCCCGGCAGCGTGTTCATCTCGACGTCGACGGCAAGCAGGTAGTTGCAGGCCTCGGCGCCATGCGCCGCGATCTCCCTGACGAACGCCTCGGCATCGAGGCGCTTGCCCTGCAGGCGCCCCTGCATGTCGGTCATCGCGAGAA
>JBPCSK010000542.1:0-4582 GCA_051007275.1 Gaiellales bacterium
CCCCCCGGGGCGTTCCGCGGTGACGCCGCGGGTCAGGGCGACGCCACCCTTGGTGACGGACCCGTTGACGATCGACTCGATGCGGAAACGCAGCGTCGCGTCGTACGCCGCCGCATCCGAGGCGTTCTTGAGCGCGGTGTACGTGATCGTGAAGGACTGGTCCTCGTTGGCACCCGCGAGGGGATCGATGCGCGTCAGCACCGGATCGTTGGTGACCGGCGCGAGCTGGACCGAGATGGTGGCCGCGGCCGACGAGTTCGCACCGTCCGACGCCGTCGCGGTGAAGGAGTAGGTGCCGTTGATGTACGGCTCGGGGACATACGAGAGAGCACCGAGATCGGCGTACGGGATCACCTGATTGACGACGACAGCGACCCCGCTGAACATCAGCGTCCCCGACGACGGCAGCGTCTTGATCGTGATGCTCGCCGGCTCGACGACGCGATCGTCGGTGAACGTCGAGGCGAACGAGGACGGGCTGAAGAACAGCGTCACGCCTTCGGTCCCGGCGATCGCGAAGTTCCCCAGCACCGGGGCAGCACGGTCGATCGTGACCGTCGGCGTGGCCGTGACCTCACTGGCCGGCCCGAGGTTGCCCGCTGCGTCCGACGCCTCGGTGGCGGCGAACCTCGGCGAGACGGTGCCGGTGCCGCAACCGGTCACCGTGACCGTGCGCGTCGAGCCCGCGTCGCTGCCCGGACTGAAGATGCAGCCCGTCGCATTGCCTGCATTGCGGAAATCGCCGGCACCGATGCCCGTGACGGGCTCGGACCAGCTCATCGCATAGGTCAGCGTCGTTGCCGCCGTGAGCACGGGCGAGGTCGTCGTGAAGGAGTTGAGCGTCGGCGGAACTCGATCGAGCGTGATCTGGGCATCAGCCGTGAGCGGCGCCGGCTCGACGTTGCCAGCCGAATCCGTCGCCTGCGTCCAGACGTAGTACACGCCGTCGGTCGAGATCGAGCCGTCGATCGGATGCACCGCCGGCAGATCGCACGCCACGGTGCCCGTCCCCGCTGACGACGTGCGCTGGCCGCACTGCGTCGGGTTCGTGAGCGTGAGGTTCGTCGAGTAGTAGGCGTCGACCGTGGCAAGCGTGCCCGTGTCGGAGGCCGTGTACGAGATCGTGATCGTCGGGTTGTTCGTGGCGAGGCGCGAGAGCGTGCCAAACGAGACGGGAACGACGGTGTCGACCAGCAACGAGGTCGTCGCGGTGAAGCTCGCCGCCGGCCCAGCAGTGCCGGAGAGGTCGTCCGCGCCGTTCGCCGCGAATCGCGGCTGGAAGGTGCCGTTCGAGCAGCCCGTCACCAGCACGGTGCGAGTGCTGCCGGTGTCGGTACCAGGCGCGAAGACGCAGTCTGCGGCCGTGCCCGTATTGGTGAAGTCCCCGGCCGTGACGCCCGTGACGTCCTCGCTGAAGGTCAGCGTCCAGGTCAGCGTGGTCGCGTTCGTCTCTCCCGAGAGGAGCGTCGTGAGGCCCGATACCGACGGAGCGGTGCGATCGATGTTGATCGTTGGCCCTGTCTGCTGCACGACCGGGCCGGTGTTGAGCACCGCGTCGGTGCCGGCGCTCGCGGCGATGCGGGGGATCAGCGTGCCCTCTGAGCAGCCGGACACGGTCAGCGTGCGCGTTGTGCCATCGTCGGTACCGGGGTCGAACGCGCAGCCCGTGGCCGTGCCCGTGTTCGTGAAGTCACCCGCTGTGATGCCGGTGACAGGCTCGGAGAACGTGAGGTCGTACGTCTGATTGGCACTGTGATTCCACGCACCCGACGTCGTGGTGAAGGCGGCCAGATCCGGCGGCGACGTGTCCGTGATGCGCAGGTTGACGACCTGCGGCGGCGAGGCCGTCGTGCCGTCCGACACGGTGTACGCGAACGAGTCAAGCCCGTTGGCGTCGCGGAACGGGTGGTACGTGAATGCACCCGTGGTCGCGTCGGTGATCGTGAACGTGCCGCGCGTGGGCGCGGTGTCAACGACGAAGGTGATCGCCCCGGCGGCGTCCCAGCCAGGGAGCCAGGCCGAGAAGTCGGGCGTGTCGTTGATGTTCAGCCGCGTACCGAGGGTCGGCGAGCTCATCGACGTCGTTGCTCCAACGTAGGTGCCGTTGAGGGCACTGCCCGTCGCCTGCGCGCTGTTGTAGGCGATCGATCCGGTCGGCTCGTCGAGGAGCCAGGTGCCGATGTCGGACGCGAAGCGGAGGTTGTACGTCGCCGCGATCACGCTCGCGCTGCGGGCGGAGCCCCAGATCTTGACGTCGCTGAGCTTGCCGTCGAAGGGTCCGAATGCGCGATTGTCGCTGCCAAACTGCAGCGGATACGACGACGTGTCGAGCTGCGCGGGAATCCGATACAGATAGCCCGTCTCGTCGACGGCCTCGTAGACGCGCGTGTACTCCGCGGCGCCGTTCAGGTAGACCGTGACATCGGTACCGTCCTTGACGAACGCGATGTGCGTCCAGCGACCCGTCGGCACGATCAGCCCAGTGTCGAACCAGATGCCCTGCGTTCCGGTGAGCACCGAGTCAAGGCGGTACATCAGCAGCCCACCGCGGATGGCAAGCGCGTAGGAGGCGCGCTTATCGAGGAAAATCTGCTCCGTGTCGCTCGTCGTGGGGTTGACCCACGCTTCGATCGTGAACGATCCGGGCAGTGCGAGGGCCGAGGAGTCGGGGACCGTAACCTTCTGCACCGCGCCCCCGAGCGCGAAGGCGCGAGAGCGGTCCGCGGAGAGCGCAGTGGCCCCGTATGCAGTGCCTGCAAAATCCAGTAATAGAGCCAAAAATACGAGGCCGATTCCGATTTTGAGCAGCGCGGAGCGGAGGGTCGGGGTGCCGCGGGATGCGGACTCCCCGCACCAGGCTTCTCGCTTTTGGGTAACGGTCGTTACCACTAGGCATAATCGTAGCGTGCCTCGGGCTCGTGCGGAAGGTTGCGAGCACCCCGAAACCGCATAGCCATGCGGATTGCGTAACCCGGGTCACCGCCCGCGTGACGGTCGTGCGACTACAGCCCGAGCGCGCCGATGAGGTCGCGCAGGCCCATCAGCACGAACAGCCCGCCGAGGATGAAGCGGCCGTTGCGGAACATCCACGCGCCGAGCGCCTCGAGCCGCTCTCGCGTGTGCGGTCCGCCGACGAGCTCGGCGACGAATGGCACGGTTGCCGGCAGCGATGAGATGGCGATGGCGATCACCAGCAGCACGACGTTCTGCGACAGCGGCAGCCCGGCGATCGAGAGGCGATGCAGGATCGCGATGATGACGATGAACGACGCCGAGAACCACGACATCACGATGCCGACGCCGAAGTACGCGATGGCAGGCACCCGCGGATCGTTGATGCGGTTGAGCCACTTCTCCTGTGTCTCCTCGCTCGGCGCCTTCCAGAAGAACCACACGGCGGTGATCAGCAGCGCGGCCGCCATGGCGTACTGCGACGTCGTGGACGACAGCGCGCCCTTGGTGCCGCTGACTCCCCCCAGATCGAGGCGCAGCGCGAGATAGCCGATCCCAAAGAACAGGGCCGTCATCACCACCAGCCCGAGCGCGAACATCCCGCACCGCAGCAGCCGGTGCGACGGGCTCGTCAGCAGCACCAGCGCCCCGAGCAGCACCAGCGGACTGATCGCCCCCGCCAGCGCGAGCGGCACGACTTCGACCAGTGTGCTCAGCAACGCACATGCCGACGGCTCGCCATCCCCCGAGGATACGGGGTCGCCACCCGCTCGGCCCATTCAGCGTTGCTTTGGTGTCAGGCACCAACGCAAAGTTGAATGGCAATACGGGCGGCGTCAGCCGGAGATGGTCTGCAGGAGCAGGAAGGCGTTCAGCGCCAGGATCAGTACCGCCACGACGACGGCGCCTGCCAAACCGGGCAGACCGAGGCGAAAGCGCCCCATCAGACCACGATCGCGGCTCGCCAGAATCAGGGGAATCAGTGCGAACGGGATGCCGAAGCTGAGGATCACCTGGCTGATGATCAGCGCGCGGGTCGGATTGACGCCGATCGCGATGATCGCGATGGCCGGCGCCATCGTGATGCCGCGGCGCAGCCAGAGCGGCAGCCGTCGCTGGATGAAGCCCTCCATGATCACCTGCCCGGCCAGGGTGCCGACGCTGCTCGACGACAGACCCGAGGCGAGCAGCGCCAGCGCAAACAGCACGGGCGCCGAGCTGCCGAGGATCGGGCCGAGCAGGGCGTGCACCTCCTCGAGGTCGACGACGTCCGTCAGGCCCCGGCTGTGGAACGCCGCCGCCGCCACGATCAGCATCGACATGTTGACGAGGCCGGCGATCGCCATCGCGATCACGACGTCAACCCGCTCGAAGCGGATCAGCCGACTGCGCTCCGCCTCGCTGCGCCCGGCGGCGCGCGGCTTCGTCAGCGCCGAATGGAGGTAGATCACGTGCGGCATGACCGTCGCGCCGAGGATGCCAGCCGCGAGCAGCACGCTCTCCTTGCCATCGAAGCCGGGGATGAAGAGCCCCTCGGCCACGTCCACCCCACTCGGTCCGGCCAGGATCACCTGCACCAGGAACCCGACGATGATGATGCCGAGCAGGCCCGTGATGACCGCCTCCATGT
>JBPCSK010000543.1:0-1206 GCA_051007275.1 Gaiellales bacterium
GACCGGCCTCGTGGTGGGGACCGAGCGGGTCGTCGCCGGCGCTGAGCTGCCCGCGAACCCGGACGAGCTCGGTGCGCTGCTGGACCACGATGGCATCGTCCTCGCGCGCATCGAGCCCGAGGACAAGTTCCGCATCGCCCGAGCGCTGCGCGCACGGGGACACGTGCTGGCGATGACGGGTGACGGCGTCAACGACGCTCCGGCGCTGCGCGAGGCCGATATCGGTATCGCGATGGGCCACTCGGGCACGGATGTGGCGCGTGAGGCGGCGGATCTCGTGCTGCTCGACGACGACTTCGCGACGATCGTCGCGGCGATCGAGTGCGGCCGGGGCGTGTACGCCAACGTCCGGCGCTTTCTCACCTACCACCTCACCGACAACGTCGCCGAGCTGACGCCGTTTCTGCTGTGGGCGCTCTCGGGCAGCGCGATTCCGCTGGCCATCGGGGTCCTGCAGGTGCTGGCGCTCGACATCGTCACCGACACGCTGCCCGCGACGGCGCTGGGCGCGGAGCGACCTGCGGCAGGCATCCTCGACGGCCCACCGGATCGGGGCAGGCTGCTCGACCGCACCGTCGCGGTGCGGGCCTTCGGCATCCTCGGGCCCGTCGAGGCGCTCATCTCGTTTGCGGCGTTCCTCGCGACCTTCGTCGCCGCCGGGTGGCGGCCCGGTGACGCGTTCTCAGAGGGATGGCTGCTGCTGGCGGCCTCCGGCGCTGCGTTTGCCGCCGTGGTCCTCGGCCAGTTCGCCAACGCGTTCGCCTGTCGCAGCGCCGAGCTGCGGCCGGGACAGCTCGGGTGGGCGTCCAACCGCCTGCTTGTGTGGGCGGTGCTGGCAGCGGGCATCCTCGTGATCGGGACGTTCGCGATCGAGCCGATCGCCTCGGCGCTCGGCCAGACCCGCCCGACGGCGGCGGGCTTCGCCGTCGCGCTGCTGGCTCCGGCAGCGGTCCTCGCCGCGGACGCGGCGTACAAGGCGCTGCGCGGCCACCGTCGGCGCGGGCTGCACCGCGCCGTGGCCCACGCGCCCACCACGAAGGAGACCTCGTCATGGACACCACCCGCCACGCCGATCGCATAGCGCTCGTCACGGGAGCCGGGAGCGGCATTGGTCGCGCCACCGTGCTGCGCCTCGCGCAGGAGGGGGCAGCCGTGGTCGGCTGCGACGTCAGCTCCGACGGGCTCGACGGCACGCGGCGTGCGCTC
>JBPCSK010000544.1:0-1169 GCA_051007275.1 Gaiellales bacterium
CTGCGGCCTCGTGGGGCTCGGCGCGGTGATCGGTGCGCGCCTCGCCGGCGCCGAGCGCATCATCGCGATCGACCTCGCCGAGAATCGCCTGCAGGACGCGCTGCATCACGGCGCGACCGAGACGCGCGTCGGCGGACCCGACACGGTGGACTGGCTGCAGGAGCAGACCGACGGCTACGGGATCGACTACACGTTCGAGGCCACCGGCAACGTCAACGTCATGCGCCAGGCCGTCGAGAGCGCCCGCGAGGCGTGGGGCCTCGCGACGATGTGCGGCGTCGCCGGCAAGGGCGAGCTGCTCGAGGTGATCCCGCGCTTCCTGATCACCGGCCGCCGCGTCACCGGCTCGTCCTTCGGCGGCGTCAAGGGCCGCACGCAGGTGCCGCTGCTCGTCGACCACTGGCTCAACGGCGACATCGACGTCGAGGCGCTGCTGTCCCACCGCATCACGCTCGACGAGGTCAACCACGGCTTCGAGCTGATGGAGCGCCAGGACGGCATCCGCAGCGTCATCACGTTCTCGTAGCGTCGATCAGCTTTGCATTGGGGTCAGGCGCCAAAGCAAAGCTGATCAACTTCCGATTGGGGTCAGACCCCAATCGGAAGTTGATCGACCTGCAATGATCGGCGCGATGACCGTCGTTGCCGCAGCCGCTGAGGGGCCGATTCGCCAGTTCCTCGACTGGGTCACCTCAGGTGAGCCGCTGCAGATCCTGATCACGGTCGTCGAGGCGGTGCTGCTGACTGTGGTGTTCCGGCGCATCATCCGTCGCGTCGTCAATCGCACGATTGCGCGCTCCGAGGCGCGGCACCTGATCGAGCAGGAGGACGCGACGGCGAATCCGGCCGCGCGCGCCACGCGCATGGCGCAGCGCGCACAGGCGATCGGCACGCTGCTCACGAGCATCGTCTCGCTGCTGATCTGGATCAACGCGCTGCTGATCGTCCTCGAGCTGATTGGCATCAACATCACGCCACTGCTCGCGAGCGCCGGCGTCGTCGGGGTGGCGCTCGCATTCGGCGCGCAGACGCTCGTCAAGGACTACCTGGCCGGCATCTTCCTGATCATCGAGGACCAGTACGGCGTCGGCGACGTCGTGCAGTTCGACGCGGTGACGGGCGTCATCGAGGAGGTCGCGCTGCGCACGACGCGCGTGCGTGACTTCACC
>JBPCSK010000545.1:0-1705 GCA_051007275.1 Gaiellales bacterium
ATCGGCAGGCCGAGCGCATCGGCGCAGGCCTGTGCGGTCTGCTGCGCGCGCACCGCGGGACTGGCGATGATGCGATCGGGCCGCGGCGAGCGGGCGGCGACGGCACGGCCCGCGTCCCGAGCCTGACGGAGGCCCACCTCGGTGAGCGGATCCTCCGCGGTCCAGCGATGGTCGGGGCCGCTGGTGGCCTGGCCGTGGCGGGCGAGCAGCAGAGGCGTGTGCATCAGGCGTCGTCCTTGCTCAGCGTCGGGGCGAGCGCGATCGCAGCCGCTACGAGCAGGCCGGCGAGCGGATACACGAACCCGGAGGTCTGGAAGTAGCGGGCGATCCACGCCAGGAGCAGGAACGACAGCGCGAAGCCGAGCGCGGCACGCCATGGCTCGGGGGCGCGCCGCTGGCGATGCAGGGCGAGCAGCGTCAGCGGCAGCCAGATGATGAGCGCCAGCAGGACGAACGGATACGACCCATCGCGGACCACGACGTGCAGATCGACGAGGATGCCGCTCAGGCCGTAGCCGACGATGCGGTACGCGCTGGTGCCGTAGACCAGCGTGTCGTCGATGAAGGCGCGCGGCCCCCACGCGAGGAACGGCAGGATGATCACCGCGGCCACGCCGACGAGCCACGCGCCCGCTCGCACGACGGCGGCGCGACCGCCTGCCTGCCACGCGGCGAGCGCGAGGAACGGGATCGCGACGAAGGCGTACTGCTTCTCCACCAGCGCGAGCGCCACGAGCGCTCCCGTCCAGCCCCAGCGGCCGCGCAGGGCGAGGGCGAACGCCAGCACCAGCGCGAGCACGACCGGCGCATCGAGGATGCCGAACCAGGTGCTGCGCAGGAGCAGCGGATTGGCCGCCAGCAGCGCGCCCACGCCGAGGCGCAGCTCGAGCGGGCCCGGCAGTAGCAGTGCCGCGGGGATCAGGGCCAGCGCGAACAGCAGCATCAGGATGCGCACGTCGCCGAGCGGACCCGGTAGGGCCGCGCTGACGGCGCCGATCACGGGCAGGCCGGGGAAGTACGCGAGGTGCTGGAGGGCGACGGTCTCGACGCGACCGTCGGTGACCGGCGTGCCGTCGAGCGAGTAGATGCGCTCGAGGCCCGTGCCGGTGTAGTCGACGCCGTAGGGGTTGTCGCCGTGGAGCAGGCGATGGCCGGCGAGCTCGACCTGGTAGGCCGCGTCATTGGTATGGAACCACGGCGACGTGCCTTCGCGCAGCCCCACCTGCAGCAGCGTGGCGGGCACGAGCAGCGCGGCCACGACGCCGACGGTCGCGACGATCAGCAGGATGCGCCGCAGTGGCTCGCGCGTGGGCAGGACCAGGGCGAGCACCGCCACGAGCACGCCGGCGAGCAGCCCGGGCGCCCGCACGATGCCGAGGTCCCACTGCCCGTCGGCTGCGCGCACGAGCGGACCGAGCACCCCGCCGGTGGCAGCGTCGGGCGCGACGAAGGCCCAGGCGTCGACGCCGAGCCACGGCACATCGATCAGCACGAGCCCGATCAGCACCCCGAGCAGGGCCAGACCGAGGCGTTCGCGCGACAGGGACACTGCCCGCGCCTCGCGATCCACTCACCGGGCTCTGGCTCGCGCTCGAGCGGGAGCATCCCCGCACCCGCGGCCAGGAGCGCCGCAATCACCCACGTCGACGGATCGGCGAAGAAGTTGTCGTAGAACAGCGCGTGGGCGAGGATCGTCGCGAACAGC
>JBPCSK010000546.1:0-2075 GCA_051007275.1 Gaiellales bacterium
TGTCTCGGCCGCCTTGGCCTTCGCCCGTAGCGCGATGGCCTGGCCCTCCGCGTCCTCGTGGAGCGACGCGCCGACCTCCCCGCCCTCGGCAACGACGAACGTGAACGCCATGGCGCCGCCGATCAGCACGGTGTCGGCAACCTCGACGAGCTTCTCCAGGACCGCGATCTTGTCCGCCACCTTCACGCCACCGACGATCGCGACGAATGGGCGCTCAGGAGCCTCCAGCAGCGAGGTGAGCACGGAGACCTCGCGATCCATCAGCAGGCCGGCGTGCGCGGGTAGCAGGTGCGCGACGCCTTCCGTGGAAGCGTGCGCGCGATGCGCCGCACCGAACGCGTCGTTCACGTACACGTCGGCGAGCTCGGCGAGCTGCGCCGCGAAGGCCGGGTCGTTTGCCTCCTCTGCCGGGTGGAAGCGGAGGTTCTCGAGCACGAGGACGTCGCCATCGGCGAGCGCATCCACCGCCGCTGCAGCGACCGGCCCCACGCAGTCATCGGCGAACGCGACGGGTGCGTCGAGGAGCTCGGCCAGGCGGCCGGCGACCGGCGCGAGCGTGTACGCGGCATTGCGCTCGCCCTTGGGGCGGCCGAGGTGGCTCATGAGGATCACGCGCGCTCCGCCGCTGCGCAGCTGCTGAATGGTCGGGAGTGCCGCCCGGATCCGCGTGTCGTCGCCAACCACGCCGTGCTCGTCGATCGGCACGTTCAGGTCGACGCGCACCAGCACGCGTCGACCGTTGACGTCACCGATCTGCGCGAGTCCCCTCCGCGCCATGCCTAGACCTTCTGGATCAGGTCGACGACGCGGTTCGAGTAGCCGAACTCGTTGTCGTACCAGCTGACGACCTTCGCCATCCGCCCGTTGGCCATCGTCAGCTTGGCGTCGACGACGGACGAATACGACGAGCCGATCACGTCGCTCGACACGATCGGATCCTCGGTGTACTGGAGGATGCCCGCGAGGTCTCCCGTGTCGGCCTTGGCCTTGATGGCCGCGTTGATCTCCTCGGCGCTGGCCTCGCGACCGAGCTCGACGACGAGGTCGACGACGGAGCCGTCCGGCACGGGGACGCGCATGGCGATGCCATCGAGCCGACCCTTCATCTCGGGGATGACCAGCCCAATCGCCTTGGCGGCCCCCGTCGACGTCGGGATGATGTTCTGCGCAGCCGCGCGGGCGCGACGGAGGTCCGAGTGCGGCAGGTCGAGGATCTGCTGGTCGTTCGTGTACGCGTGCGTGGTCGTCATGAACCCGCGCTCGACGCCGAACTCGTCCAGCAGGATCTTCGTGAACGGCGCCAGGCAGTTCGTGGTGCACGACGCGTTGGAGATGATGTGATGCGTCGCCGGGTCGTAATCCTGGCCGTTGACGCCGAGGACGATCGTGATGTCCGGATCCGTGGCGGGAGCGGAGATGATGACCTTGCTGGCGCCGGCCTCGAGGTGCTTCGACGCGCCCTCGCGGCTCGTGAAGAAGCCGGTCGACTCGAGCACGACGGGGACGTCGAGCTCCTTCCAGGGCAGCGCGGACGGATCGCGCTCGGCGAGGACGCGGATCTCCTTGCCATCGATGGCGATGCCGCCGTCGGTGACCTCAACCTGATGCCCGAAGCGACCGAGCACCGAGTCGTACTTGAGGAGGTGCGCGAGGGTCTTCGGATCGGTCAGATCGTTGATCGCGACGATCTCGATCGGGGCCTGGCGCAGATAGGCGGCGCGGAGGACGTTTCGGCCGATGCGGCCGAAGCCATTGATGGCAACGCGGGTCACGGAGGATGCTCCTTGCGGGTGGTGGTCGGGATGGAACTGCGTGCGAATCCGCAGATTCGCGTCTACCCGGGATCCTAGGGGCGCGGGCGGCGGTCCACGCCCGGTTCCATCACTGCCTCGGCCAGCTCGACGAGCCGCCGCAGGCGCCCCGCCAGCGTGGGGCGCGAGACTCCACCGGCCTCGGCCAGCTCGGACAGCGGCATTTCGGGGTTCTCGAGACGCAGGTGCGCGGTCTGCCGCAAGACCGGCGTGAGCGCGGCGAGCTCCCCGCTCTGCACCAACACGGCGATCGCGGCAGACTGC
>JBPCSK010000547.1:0-2239 GCA_051007275.1 Gaiellales bacterium
TTCCCCCGGGATGGCGCAGATGCGCGCTAGCCGATCGAGATGAACAGCACGGCGCCGTCAGACGTGCCCCATGCCACGACGCCGTTGAGGGCATCCGTGCCTGTGGGAACCGTCGCGCCCATCGCCGCCGCCTGCGCGCGCAGCTGCCCGACGTTGACGTAGGCGAGCCCGGTCACGTCGGTCGGCACGCCCGCGCGATCGACGATCGCGCGGTACGCGTCAGCGTCGACCACCGACGTGCTGGGCGTGGCGGCCAGACGGGCGTCGGTGCCGATCGCCAGCGTCGCGCTGTCGCCCTGACGGGTGACGGCAATCTGCGGCAGCGTCCCGGGCATGCGCTTCTCTGCCTCCGTGCGGGCGGTCTTCGCCATCGGCAGGCTGTCGGCGAGCGTCTGGGCGGAGGTGATCGCCTTCGCCAGCGTGGCGCCCGCAGCAGCAGGGTCCTGCGGCTGCGTCAGCAGCGCGGCCGCGGGCGTCTTGCCGCCGACGGCGACGACGGCGTGCTCACCACCCAGCGCGGCGAGCAGGTCAGCGAGCTTGATGCCCGTCGTCTGCTCAGCTGCCGCAATCAGCTTCCCGACCTGCGGATCCTGCTGCTGGGCGGCCGCAATGGCCACCTCCAGCGTCGGGCCGAGGTTGCGGAAGGCGGCAAACCCGAGGGCGTCGGCCGGGACCTGCTTGAGGATGGACGGGCTGTAGGCCGTGGGCAAGGCAAGGCCGAGCTTGTTCAGCGCAGCCTGATCGGCGTCGCCGGCGGCAACGACTCGGAGACCGCCCTGTTCCGCGGTGATGGCGATGCCGAGACCGCGGACGTCCTTGAGCGTGTCGCCCAGCTGCGCCAGCGACTGCGTCATGTCGGGCGAGCCCTTGGGCAGTGCGCCCTTGGGTAGCACCGAGCCGGCCAGCTGGACGAGCCCGGCAAGGCGAGCCGGCGCGAGATACGCGACGGCGACGGCGTCACCCGGGAGCATGGCGATGGTCGCCTTGAAGGCGGCGTCGTCTGCCAGCGCGGGCTTCTGCCCTGCCTGCGTGGCGAGCGCCTCGGTCAGCGTGGCGCGCGACGTGGCGCCGATCGCGGTGGAGCCGTCGATCGTGACGGTGAAGGCGCCCTTCTCCCACACCGGCGCGCCTGCCAGGGCGGGTGCCTGCGCGAAGCCGGCCTGGTCGAGCACGGCCGGCAGCGCAGCGCCGTCGGCGGCGGTCGCGACGACCACGGCCTCGACGGACGGCTTGAGGTCGCTGCCGAGCGTCACGCCGACGAGCCCGACGCTGACGTCGCCGCCGAGCGCGCGCAGCACCTGCGCCTGCTGCCCCTTGCCGTCGAGCAGCTCGTTGAGCTTCGCGACGGCCTCGTTGCCGCCCTGCACCTTCCCGGCCAGTCCCTCGAGGGCCTGGAACTGGGTGCCATTGCGATCGAGGTTCACGCTCGCGTAGGCCAGCGCGGTGGCCGGCACGGCGGTCGCGCCCTTGGCGCGCGCCTCAGCGCCGGCGTTGGCGTTGCCGTTGCCGAAGGCGGCGATCACCGCGATGGCGAAGCCCGCGGTGAGCAGTCCAAGCAGTGCGATTGAGCGACGATTCGTCATGACCTGAGTGTACCCCCGGTCCTTCTATCGCACCGCGACGGAAATCGGCTGTCCGTGGAAGCCCGCAGCCCTCGGCGACTAGCGGCCGGCGATGCGCAGCAGGTTCTCGGCGTACTCGAGATCCCGCTCGGCGCGGAAGCGGTTGACCGCCTCGTCGCCGTCATCCGCCTGCTGCAGACGCGCCCGAGCGTCGGCCGCCTTGGCCTCGGCTGCTGGCACGTCGATCGCGTCCGTGGGCATGGCGCCCTCGACGAGCGCGATCGCCTTCTCGCCCTGCATGGAGAAGTACCCGTCCGACGTGGCGAACGAGCGCCACTCGGTCGGGCTCACGCGCACGCGGATCTCCCCCACCTTGAGACGCGAGACGATCGGCTGGTGGCGCGGCAGAACGCCGAGTCCGCCTTCGGAGCCCGGCACGACGACCATCTCCGCCTCACCGGCGAAGGCATGACCCTCGGGCGTGATGATCTCGCAGTGGAGCGTGGCCATGATGGATTACGCCGCAGCGGTCTTGAGACGCTCGGCCTCGGCGACGACGTCCTCGATGCCGCCGCACAGGAAGAACGCCTGCTCCGGCACATCGTCGTGCTTGCCGTCGAGGATCTCCTGGAAGCCGCGGATCGTGTCCTCGATGCGGACGTAGCGTCCCTCGCGAC
>JBPCSK010000548.1:0-12010 GCA_051007275.1 Gaiellales bacterium
ACCACCGAGGCAGCTGCGGCCGCCACCGTGGAGGCAACGACGGAGACTGCGCCGGCGGCGGACAACGTCGGCGCCTGGACGATCATCCAGAGCGGCGCGCAGACCTTCGCCGGTCGCCTCGACCAGGCCAACCAGAGCGTCGCGTCATGCCAGACCGACGCCGCCGCCGGCGCCGACTTCGACACCTGCATCGGCAAGGCGTACACCACGATCTCCACGGCCGCCGCCGAGCTCGTCGCCACCGTCGACGAGGCGCTCACGACGACCGACGGCTCGTGCCACGACTCGCTGACGACGCTGCGCGACGCCACGCAGTCGATGGTCGACGACTACGCCCGCGCGGTCACGACGACGGACCTGACCAGCCGCGAGACGCTCGATGCGCGCCTCGGCGACGACGTGCAGGCGTACGCCGACCACGCGCTCGCGGCCGCGGCCGCCTGCGTCAGCTGACGATCAGTTTGGGGCCGGCCCCAAATTGACCCTCAGAGCGGCGCGGGCGCGCCAGCCGCCACACGCAGGCGCGGCTTGACCGTCTCGGCGAAGCGGCGGATGTTCGCCTGCACGAGCTCATCGGGCATGCCGACCCACCCGAAGCGGAAGATCAGCGTGTCGCATCGCAGCGCGTCGAGGTGCTCCTGCAGCTCGGCCACGCAGCGATCGGGACCGCCGAGAATGAAGCGCCCACCGGCCTTCAGCTCCTCCCAGTCCTGATCGAGCGAGTCGGCGTCGGGCATGACCTCGTCCTGGCCCCACTTGACGTACGCCTTGTACTTGGCCTGCAGGTAGGCGCGTGCCTCGCGCTCGGCGCTCTCGTCGTCCTCGCCGACGTAGATCTCCTTCATCACCGGCAGCTCGGTGATCGGCGCCAGGCCCGCCTCGGCGCGGGCCTCGTGGAACATCGCCGTCTGGCGGACCAGCTCGGCGAGGTTGGCGTGCGGATTGACGGTCCAGGTATCGGCGACGCGCGCGGCGCGCTTCACCGCGGAGTCGGCATTCGCGGCCAGCCAGATCGGCGGACGCGGCGACTGCGTGGGCAACATCGCCAGCCGCTGGTTGACGAGCGAGTAGCCCACGCCCTCGGCGGTCACCGCCTCGCCCTCGAGCAGGCGCTTGACGACATCGAGCTTGTCGAGGAAGACGCGGACCTTCTTCTCCGGGATGCCGAACGCATCGAACTCCTCCGGGCGATACCCGAGGCCGACGCCCAGCACGAAGCGACCACCCGTGATCGCGTCGAGCGTGGCCACGTTCTCCGCGAGCTCGACGGGATTGAGCAGCGTGAGCAGCGCGATGTTCGAGGCGACGCGCATGTCGCCGGCATCGGCGGCGATGCGCGCGAGCAGCGGCATCAGCTGCGCCATCTGGAAGACCTCGGTGAGGAAGTGCTGACCGGCCGAGACCAGATCGAAGCCGAGGTCGCGGCACAGCGCCGTGTGCGCCACCGCCTGCTCGATGATCGTGTGCGGAGCGACCGTGTCCGGCTGCTGCACGTTGAGGAAGATGCCGATGCGGGGCTCGCTCACAGCCCATGCTCCTTCGTCCGCCCGGGCAGGATGCGCGGGACCGGTGCAGCATAGGTGAGTGGCACCGGCAGAAATCCGCCGTGTGCCGGCTTCCGTTTCTCATGCTCCTCTCACAGACGCCCATGACGATGCACCTGTGTCCGCCACGCAGTCGTCCCCCCGCTCACGTATGAGCTCGCAGCCCAAGCCGCTCCGCATCAAGAAGCCGAAGCCGCCCCGCGAGGCGCCGCTCTACGCCCTCGTCGCGCTGATCTGCGCCGGGCTCGGCATCACGATCGGACTCGCCGTGATGGCCGAGACGATGACGGAGCTGGAGAAGCCCGGCGGCTGGATCATCGCCGGCGCCCGCGTCACCGGCCTGGTCGGCGCGTACCTGATGCTGATCAGCGTGCTCCTGATCGCGCGCATCCCGCTGATCGAGCGCGTCGTCGGACAGGATCGTCTCGTCTCGTTCCACCGCCAGCTCGGCGCGTGGCCGCTCGTGCTGATCCTGATCCACATGGTGCTGACGATCATCGGCTACGCCGAGCGCTACTCGCACAGCTGGTACGGCGAGATCTGGCAGATGTGCACGGACTACCCCGGCGTGCTGCTGGCCTTCGTCGGCACGGCGCTGATCACCCTCGCGGGCGTCACGTCGTATCGCATCGCGCGTCGGCGCCTGAAGTACGAGACGTGGTGGATCGTCCATCTCTACATCTACCTCGCGCTGGCCCTGTCGTTCCCCCACCAGATCGCGACGGGCACGTCGTTCGTCGGCCACCCCGCCAACCGCGCCTGGTGGATCGCGATCTGGATCGCCACGGCCGGCGTCGCCATCCTCTACCGCTTCCTGCTGCCGACCTACCGCAGCCTCCGCCATCAGCTCAAGATCGTGCAGATCAAGGAGGAGGCGCCCGGCGTCGTCTCGCTGATCGTCGAGGGTCGCAAGCTGGAGCGCCTCGCCGTGTCGGGCGGCCAGTTCTTCCAGTGGCGCTTCCTCGTCCGCGGCCACTGGTGGCAGGCCCACCCGTACTCGCTGTCGGCCATGCCGCGGCCGCCGTACCTGCGCGTGACGATCAAGGATCTCGGAGACGCCTCGGGCGCGATGCGCTGGCTGAAGCCGGGGACGCGCGTCGCGATCGAGGGCCCATACGGCACGTTCACCCGCTTCTCGAAGGAGGGCAACCACGTGCTGCTCGCCGGGGCGGGCGTCGGCGTGACGCCGCTGCGCGCGCTGCTCGAGGACCTGCCCCACAACACCGACGTCGTCTGCGTCCTGCGCGCTCGCAGCATCGAGGACATTCCGCACCTCGAGGAGATCCGTCGCCTGATCGAGCGCCGCGACGGCCGGCTGCACACGCTGATCGGCTCGCGGGAGCAGGTGCTGATGGATCAGGCGCTGCCATCCGTCGTGCCCGACATCGCGGGTCGTGACATCTACGTGTGCGGCCCGGTCGACTTCACGACCGCCGTCGAGCAGACCGCGGTGCGCTGGGGCGCCGACCTGGACCAGATCCACTCCGAGGCCTTCGCGTTCTGATGGAGGCGCACCTGTGAACCGCGGCTTCGTCGTGATCGGCGCCACCGTGCTCGGCATCGCCGGCCTGCTCGCGTTCGACCAGCTCCGGTTCGGCGACCCGTTCGCGCTGCACAGCGCGACCTCCGGGGTCAAGCTGCCGCAGGGCAAGACGTTCTCCGTCGGCGCGGCTGCCGACACGAGCGGCAGCGCAACGACCGCACCGGCCGACACCGCGCAGCAGTCCCAGGGCTCGACGCAGCAGGCTGCTCCCGCGCCCGTGAAGGTGCAACGCGCCGTCGGCTCCTCGGTGTCGAACCCCTACGGCAACGTCCAGGTGAAGGTCACGCTCAAGGGCGGGAAGCTGACGCGCGTCACCTTCCTCGATCTCCCCTACGGCGACCCGACGTCGCAGTCGATCTCCGACCAGGTGGCACCCGTGCTCGCCCAGCAGTCGATCGACGCCCAGAGCGCCAACATCGCGGGCGTCAGCGGGGCGACCTACACGAGCGACGCCTACCGCCAGTCGCTGCAGTCCGCCCTCGACAAGGCCGGCTTCGGCAAGCAGTGACGCTCGTCCACGTCGAAGAGGCGATGGGCACGACCTTCTCGTTCCGGCTCGAGCCGGGCAGCCTCGAGGCGGACTCGGCTGCGGCAGCGGTCGCCGCCGCATGTCGCCTGCTGCACGAGTCCGATGATGTGTTCAGCATCTGGCGGGACGACAGCGCGATCTCGCGCCTGCGCCGTGGCGAGCTCGCGGTTGGCGACGCTCCGCCCGAGGTCGCCGAGGTGCTCGACCTGTGCCACCGCGCCGCGGCCCTGACGGACGACAGCTTCGATGCCTGGGCTTCGCCCGACGGGGTCGACCCGACCGGCATCGTCAAAGGCTGGGCGGTGCAGCGTGCTGCGGAGCTGCTGCGCGACGCCGGGTTCGCACACGTGCAGGTGAACGGCGGCGGCGACATCCAGCTGTTCGGCGGTGCGCAGCGCATCGGCGTCCGCAGCCCCGGGCGCGTGGATCTCCTCGCCTGCATCGTGGAGGTCGAGGGCGCGATCGCGACCTCGGGACTCTACGAGCGCGGCGGGCACCTGCTCGACCCTCGCACCGGCCAGCCGGCGAGCGGGCCGCTGTCGGCCACCGTCGTCGGCCCCGAGCTCTGGCTCGCCGATGCCCTCGCGACCGGCCTGTTCGTCGAGGGCCTGCCGGGGCTCGCGCGCGTCGCCGCGCTGGAGGGGTACAGCGCGCTCCTCATCGAAGGCGACGGGAGCATGCGCCCGTCGCCGGGCTTTCCCCTCGTCGATCCCGCCTGATCAGGCGTCGATGACCCGACGCTCGCCGTCGGGCACCATCGCCATCACCTCGATCTCGATCATCAGCTCGGGCAGGGCGAGCGACCGCACCTCCACGATCGTGTCCGCCGGATAGGGCGGCGTGAAGTGCCGCTGGCGCAGCTCCATGATCTTCGGGAAGTGCGCCATGTCGGTGAGGTAGATCGTGACCTTGAAGATGTCCTGGAGACCAGCACCAGCCAGTCCGAGCACCCGCTCGATGTTCGCGAAGGTCTGCGTGGCCTGCGCGTCGAAGTCGTCGGCACCCACGATCTCGCCCTGCTCCGAGATCGACGCCTGCCCCGACAGCACGAGCACGTTGCCGAGCTGGTAGCCCAGCGAGATGAAGTAAGGCTCGAACCAGTCACCGTCGGTGGTGAGGCGCTGGGCGGTCGTGGCGTCGAACATGGTGGCTCCTTCGCGTGGCGGTGACGAGAGCCAACCGTCTCGCGCGCCCGCTGTCAACTCCGACGCACCTCGCGAGGCAGGATGCGTCGCGCCGCGCCCGAATGAGGAGCCGATGCCCGAGCTGTACGACCGCACGCCCTCGTATCAGGAGCGCCGCCGCGCCGTGCGACGCCGCCGCGTCGCGCTGCTGACGATCCTCGCGGCAATGCTGACCGCCAGCGGCGTGCTGATCCTCCGCACGCAGCTCGACAGCGGGACGAGTGCCACGGCCGCCGAGGCGACGCAGGCCGCGACGACGGCGAAGGCGGCTGCGACGACCACCGGTGCGACAACGACCGCGACCGAGGCACCGGTGACCGGCCCCGAGCACGTCGGACCGCCGTCGGACCGCACGCGCCTGCGCCTCATCACCACGATCGGCGGCGACATCTCGCCGAAGTCCGTCGCCGCCAGCGGCACGGGCCTGATCACGGCGCAGAACATGATGTACCGCCACACCGTGACGGACTACAGCGCGCGCACGATGAAGCTGATCAAGACCATCCCCGACTCGGTGGAGCTGGCGAAGTTCGGCATCAAGGGGCATCCGGGCACCTCGCAGGGCGCGCCCGTCGAGGCGGACTTCTCGCCGGACGGCATGTACGCCTACGTCTCCAACTACTCGATGTACGGCGCGGGCTTCGGCCCGGAGGGCACCGACGACTGCACGATGGACTCGGGCTACGACGAGTCGTACCTCTACCGCATCAACATGGAGAGCCTCAAGATCGACAACGTGTACAAGGTCGGCGTCGTGCCGAAGGTCGTCAAGGTGACGCCCGACGGCAAGTACGTGCTCGTCTCGAACTGGTGCTCCGGCGACCTCTCCGTGATCTCGACCGTGGCGGGCCGCGAGGTGCAGCGCATCCCGATCGGCCCGAACCCGCGCGGCATCGTCGTGTCGCCGAAGGGCAACGCCGCGTACGTGGCGATGATGGGCGACACGAAGCTGGTGCGCGTGGACCTCAACACGTGGAAGACCCGCTCCATCGAGATCGGCGCCGGGCCGCGCGCGCTCGCGTTCGCGCCGCAGGGCCGGTACATCTACGCGACCCTCAACTCGGAGGGCAACGTCGCGCGCCTCGACCTCTGGAAGGGCGACGTGACGCGCGTGCAGACCGGCGAGGCGCCCCGCAGCCTGGCGATGTCGAGCGACGGCAAGGCGCTGTACGTCGTCAATTACAACAGCAACACGATCTCCAAGCTCCGCACCCGCGACATGAAGGTGCTGCAGACGATCGACGCCTGCGAGCATCCGATCGGGATCACCTACGACGCGCACCTCGGGCGCGTGTGGGCCGCCTGCTACTCGGGCGAGCTCCTCGTGTTCTCGGATCGCTAACGCACGTTCCCAGCGCTGAGGCCCTATCATCGCGGCATCGCGTCGGGGCGTGATCTCGCGTCGCCGGCACCCCGCGTCGCCTGGAGACCCACAAGCTCATGTCCATCCGCTCCGTGCTCCTCCTCATCGCGCTGCTGGCACTCGCTGTCAGCTTCAGCACCGGCTCTGCCGCCGCGCAGTCGCCGCCCCTGGCGCCGTACCCGCAGTGCCTCCAGACAGGGACGACGCCGTTCGGCATGTCCAATCCGAACGACCCGCTGTACACGTGCCCCACGGACTGCGCGTTCTCGGACACCTCGCTCACCGGCGTCTACGCGTCGAACGGCGCCGCGGGCAACTGCTGGGGTGGCACGGCATCCGGCGAGTCCGGCATCGGTCCGGACGACTCCAGCACCTGGTCGGAGGCAGACCCGCAACTGATCATCTACGAGGACTGCGGCTGGACCGACACACCAGAGGCCAACGGCAATCTCGGGGTGACGCTCACCGTCGCCATCTCCGGCGGCAGCCTGTCGATCTCGGCGGTCAACTGGGATCCCTCCAACGCGCACAACTGGGCGGGCGGCGCGCTCTACCAGCTCGGCGTGCCGCCCCCGCCCGGGTTCACGCAGGGCTGCGTGAACAGCAACGGCTGCCTCACCGACAGCTTGGAGATCACCGGCTGCTGCCAGAATCCGCCCCCGAACTACACCGTGCCGAACTGCCCGATCGCGCAGCAGAGCCTGAACAGCCTGTTCGAGAATGCGGTCGGGAATGCGGCGAGCGGGGCGGGCCAGAACGCCGACCCGACGGCCGCCCAGTCACGCGCGGCGCGCGTCAGCACCACGGGCGATGTCACGACCCGCCGAGTCTTCACCCGCAAGCTCGGACGGCACCGGATCTCCTGTCCAGCGGGCAGCCAGCTGCTCAACGCCGAGTCGGCCATGCTCTACAACCCCGTGCACCTGCGGCCGGAGGTGCACGCCACCGCCCGTGCGGCCACCGCTGTCGTGACCGCGCTTGCCCCGCACGAGATGCTCGGCCTGCAGGTCACCTGCCGCACCACCGGCCAGATGCTGATCCGGCCCGCGGGTGGCCTCGTCTACGGCACCGAGCACGGCGAGGCGATCACGCTGGGCCGCCACGACCGAACCGTGTTCGGGGGCAACGGCGCCGACCGCATCACCTCGCGTCGCCGGGCCAGCGTCATCATCGGCGGGAACGGCAACGACGCGATCACCGTGTCGGGTGCCGACGACGTCGCCCAGGGCGGGTCGGGCGCCGACGTCCTCGTCGCAGCGGGTGCCGCACGAGCCCTGTTGATCGGCGGCGTGGGCCACGACCTGCTCGTCGCCCGGCACGGCTCGCCGCACCTCAATGCCGCGGACGGCCAGCCCGGAGACACGATCGTCTGCCAGCCCGGCACGCACGCGGTGGTGCGCGCCGATCACGGCGACGTGATCTACGGCGCGTGCTTCCAGGTGCGCTGGAACTAGGGCCAATACCAAGACGCTGCAACGCGAAGGAGAAACCGTGAAGACTGTCGCATTCACCCGCATGGAGGACGGCACGGCCGAGGACTACGCGCTCCTCGATCGGCTCGGCGAGGAGCACATGCAGACGCTCCCCGACCGTCTGATGACCGCGCTCGAGGGGCTGCGGCACTCGTTCGCCGGGTACAAGGTGACGCGGTACGAGCACTCCCTGCAGTCCGCGACGCGCGCCCATCAGGACGGCCGCGACGAGGAGTACATCGTCGCCGCGCTCCTGCACGACATCGGCGACGAGCTGGCGCCGATCACCCACGGCGAGTTCATGGGCGCGGTGCTGCGTCCGTACTGCCGCCCCGAGGTGGTCTGGATCGTCAAGCACCACGGCGTCTTCCAGTCGTACTACTACGCGCACCACTCCGGCGGCGACCGCAACGCGCGCGATCGCTTTCGCGACAGCCCGTGGTTCGGCGCCTGCGCCGAGTTCTGCGCGAAGTACGACCAGAACTGCTTCGACCCGAACTTCGAGAGCCTGCCTGCGTCGTTCTTCGAGCCGATGGTGCGCCGCGTGTTCGCCGAGCCGCGCTACCTGACCGGCGACGAGCTGATCTGACGCAGCACTGCGGCGGTATCAGGATCCACGATGCGGGTTGCCCGCGGAGGGGATCCGCTCCCGGGTGCGTACACTGATGACGTACCTCTACAGGAGTTTCTATGACCGACTACCCCCTGCTTCACCTGCTCTGGCAGCTGCTGCTCATCTTCGGCTTCATCATCTGGTTCTGGCTGCTGATCACCGTGTTCAGCGACCTGTTCCGCCGCCATGACATCAGCGGGGGCAAGAAGGTCCTCTGGGTCATCCTGCTCTTCGTGACCAACCTGATCGGCATCCTGATCTACCTGATCGTCAACGGGCACGGCATGGCCGAGCGCAATCAGAAGGCCGTCGCTGCAGCGCAGAAGCAGTTCGACGACCACGTGAAGGACGTCGCCGGCGGCTCTGCTGCGGAGATCGCCCAGGCCAAGGGCCTGCTCGACTCGGGCGCCATCACGCAGGACGAGTTCGACGCCATCAAGAAGAAGGCGCTGTCCTAGCGAAGCACTGACGCGTTGACGCGCCGGGCGACCGGCGCGTCAACGCACAGCGCCGCTGCGCTCCACATGGGAGCGGGCGTGCGCGATTGCGTCGTCCAGCGACGTGAAGAGATGGTTCTCGTGCCGCAGCTCCGAGAGCACGCCGAACGTCTCGAGCAGCGGTCGATCCTCCGGCCGCACGCCCTTGATCAGCACCGTGATCCCGCGGTGCTCGAGATCGCGCACCATCTCGGCCAGCGCATTGGCCCCCGTTGCGTCGAGCACGCGGATGCCGCTGAGCCGCAGGATCACGACCTCGACGTCGCCGACGTCGGCGAGGACGTCGAGGAAGTTCTTGGCCGCGCCGAAGAACAGCGCACCGTCGATGCGATAGACGGCGATGCGCTCGTGCAGCAGCTGCTGCTCGGCATCAACGCCGAACTCGTCGGTCAGCGCGCCGACGGTCTCGCGCTCGATGCCACTCTGCTGTGCGAACGCGCGCAGCGCCAGGACGGCCGCCACGGCGATGCCGATCTCGACCGCGAGGATCAGGTCGAAGAGGATGGTGATCGCAGCCGTCAGGACGAAGACCGCGGCCTCCGAGCGCCGCGAGCGCAGGATCGATCGAGCACTGCCGTAGTCGACCATCCGGAACGCCGTGACGATCAGCACGCCCGCGAGCGCGGCCAGCGGAATCCGCGCGACGAGACCGGACGCGAACAGCACCACGAGCAGGAGGACCAGAGCGTGGACGATCGTGGACACGCGGGTGCGCGCACCGGCGCGAACATTCACCGCGGTGCGGGCAATGGCTCCGGTCGCCGGCATGCCGCCGAAGATGCCGCTCGCGACGTTGGCGAGGCCCTGGCCGAACAGCTCGCGATCGGGGTCGTAGCGCGAGCCGTCTGCCATCCCGTCGGCCACCTTGGCCGAGAGCAGGCTCTCGATCGCGGCGAGTGCGGCGACGGCGATCGCACTGCCGATCAGCGTCCGCAGCGTGCCCGGGTCGAGCGCCGGCAGCGACGGCGTGGGCAACGCTGCGGGAAGCGCACCGATGCGCGCGATGTCGATCGACAGCAGCTCGGCCGCAGCGGTGGCAACAACCACGGCGATCAGCGAGGCCGGCAGCGAGCGCCGGATGCGCGGGACGAGCAGCATGATCGCCACGACAAGCGCCACGATTGCCAGCGACCGCAGCGTGCTCGCATCAACGCGATCCAGGCAGTCGATCGCGACCAGCAGCGCCTTGTCACCGGCGGGCTTCGGCACGTCGAGTGCAAACGGCACCTGCTGCAGCGCGATGATGGTGGCGATGCCGACGGTGAAGCCCTCGATGACCGGCCACGGGATGTACTGGATCGTCCGTCCCAGACCGACCAGGCCGAGGACGATCACGATGATGCCGCCCATGATCGCGACGGTGAAGACGGCGCCCGTGCCGTGCGCCGCGACGATCGGCAGCAGCACGACGGTCATCGCACCGGTCGGACCGGAGACCTGCAGCGATGACCCGCCGAAGACGCCCGCGACGAGTCCCGCGACGACGGCCGTGATCAGCCCGGCAGCAGCACCGACGCCGCTCGTCACGCCGAAGGCGAGCGCCAGGGGCAGCGCCACCACCCCGACGGTGACGCCCGCGAGCAGATCCCCGCGCCAGCTGGAGCGCAGGCCAGCGTAGTCCGACGCCCGGGGCAGGGCGCGGTCGAGGATCGTCCGAATCGGCGACGGGGGAAGCGTCGACACGTGGCGAGCCTATCACCGGAGCGTGAGCCAGCCCTGTGCACACGTGTGCAACCCGTGACACAGAAGTGTGCTATTCCCGTCAATCGTGCGCGCTGTCAGCGAAGTCAGGCAGAATCAGCACATGGAGCAGAACCGCCCCGAGCACCCGACCGAGACGCCACGCGACCGGCTGCCGCTCGGGCGCGCCGCGTTCCTCGGCACGATCGCCGCGGGCGCCATCGGCGTCGGGGTGCTCTCGCGCCTCGGCGGCATGGGCGTCGGCAACATGGTCGCGAGCGCCGGGAACGTCGTGCCGGGGATCGAGGGGATCGTGCCGACCGGCGGCTGGCGCATCTACAACGTGCAGGACCCGATGCCGACGTTCGATCCGGCCTCGTACACCCTGACGATCGACGGCGAGGTCGAGCAGCCCGTCAAGCTGACCTGGAGCGACGTGCAGGAAACGCCGATGGCGAGCACCATCAGCGACTTCCACTGCGTCACCGGCTGGTCCGTCGACAAGGTGCACTGGAAGGGCATCACGCCCGCCACCGTGCTCGACCTGGTCAAGCCGAAGCCGACCGCGAAGCACGTCAACTTCCAGTCGCTCGAGGAGCCGTACTTCGATCAGCTCACGATGGAGCAGTTCCAGCTGAAGAACGTGCTGCTCGCCACCGAGATGGACGGGGTGCCGCTCCAGCGCGTCCACGGCGCGCCGATGCGCCTCGTGATCCCGCAGATGTACGGCTACAAGGGCGTCAAGTGGCTCAGCCACATCACGTTCGAGCAGGAGCCGACCCGGGGCTACTGGGAGACGCGCGGCTACGACGCCGACGCCTGGGTGGGACGCGATGTCTATCACTAGCCCCGTGCCCGAGGCGACCGCGCCGGCCTACCCCCGCATCCGCCGCTTCACCGGCGCCCAGCGCCTGCTGCACCTGATCCTCGCCGTGACGTTCTTCGGGATGCTCTGGACCGGGCTGTGCCTGTGGTCGCCGGCGCTCGCGGAGATCATGAACCGACCGCTCGCCAAGCAGTGGCACCTCTGGTTCGCGATCGCGCTCGGCGTGGCGTTCGTCGGCATCCTGCTCCTGCGCCCCCGCGACGTCGGGGCCTTCGCCAAGGAGGTCGATACGCTCGACCGCGCCGACCGCGAGTGGCTCAAGGGCGGCCCGCGGCGCATCGTCAGCCACGACGGCGCGCCGGCGCAGGGCTGGCTCAACGCTGGGCAGAAGCTCAACACCGCCGTCACGGTCGGGCTGCTGATCGTCCTCGCGTTCACCGGCATCCTGCTCTGGCTCGGCGAGCAGAACACGACCTTCCGCTTCGCCGGCTCGGTCGACGTGCACGACATCGCGACGATCCTGATCGTGGGGCTCGTATGCGGACATCTCTACCTCGCGCTCTTCAACCGCACGACGCGGGCCTCGCTGAGCGGCATGGTCGATGGCACCGTCGACCGCGAGTGGGCCCGCGCCAACCACGGCCGCTGGGTGGCCGAGGTCGAGGCGCAGGCGCCCGACCACACTTCCTGACTGTCTGATCAGTCAAGAGCGCTCGCGGAGTCCGTATCCTGAGCGCGTCACGGCGAGGAGGCCCCATG
>JBPCSK010000549.1:0-1973 GCA_051007275.1 Gaiellales bacterium
GCGCAACGAGCTCGAGGCCATGCGCGATCGCCGCGTCGCGCTCGGCGAAGCGCCCGCCGTCGGAGAACGAATCGGGCGTCACGTTGACGATGCCCATCAGCGCAGGCCCGGGGATGCGGGTGACGAGCGTGTCCATCGGCGACAAGCGTACGCCGCCCGCGTCACGCGCGAGGCGCGAGCGCCGCGGCGAGCGCGAGCAGCACGGCCTCGAGCAGCATCGGCAGCGCGACCGCCATGGACGATCCGAGGTGGAAGTGCGTGCGGAACTCCGGCAGCATCCCGGCGATCGCCAGGACGAGCATGATCACCACCGCGGGCCATGCATGCCTGCGCGCGAGGAGCGCGACGGGCATCATCGTGATGAACGAGCCGATCGCCGAGACGGGGCCGTTCTCGTCTTCGAAGTCGCGCAGCGTGATCGGATCGACGAGCTGCCAGATCCCGAAGACGACGGCGAGCGCCGCGACGACGATCAGCACCGGATAGGCCGCATCCGGCGCCTTCCAGACGAAGAGCGACCCGAGAAGCATCGGCGCGAAGATCGCCACCACGAGGCCGAGACCGGCGAGACCGCCGGGATCGTCCATCGCGTATCCCGAGGCGAACAGGCCGGCCAGCACCGAGAAGAGCGCCGCCCAGCCGAACGCGGCGACCCAGAACACGCGTGCGGCGCCGTGCAGTCCGGTCCTGGGAACCGCGAGCTCCGTCTCCATGGCATCACCGTAGACGCGCCGGCTCAGCCTCGATCGCGGGTCGCCCGCAGGTCCGTGCGGCGTTGCCGCTCAGTCCGCAGCGGCAGCGTCGGCGAGGATCGCAGCCAGCTCGCGCGGCTTCGACCACATCGGCCAGTGGCTCGTCGGCAGGTCGACGTAGGTCACGTCGTCCAGCTCGGCGAGGCCCGCCAGCCACGGATAGCCCTCTTTCACGGCGTCCTGCACCTGCTGCGAGGAGAAGCCGGTGCAGATCACCGTGGTCGGCACGTCGCAGCGGGCGGGGTTCTCGAGCACCGGCGCGTCGCGCAGCGTGGCGCCGGGCTGCGGCACCGCGCGGGGGCGGAACACCTGGAGCTGCTCCTTGCTGAGGCCATCGAGGTTCTCCTGACGCAGCTCCGCGTGCGTGCGGAACGGCAGCTCCGCATCGTCGAAGTCCGGGTTGAGCGCGCCCGTGCCCGGCGCGGAGTCGACGTAGACCATCCGCGCGATGCGATCGGGCACCCGATCACTGGCGGCGTAGCCGACGACGCCCGTGCCGCTGTGGACTGCGAGCACCACCGGCGCGTCGGCGGCGCCGATCGCCGCACAGATCGCGTCGACGTGATCGACGAGGCGGACGGCCGAGCGATCGGCGTCAACCGACTCGAGCCCCGGAAGGGTCAGCGCCGTCACGTCGTGCCCGTCGGCGCGCAGCACCTCGGCGACGTCGTCCCACGCCCACGCGCCGAGCCAGAAGCCGGGCACGAGGATGATCGGGGCGGATGGCATGGCGCGACGGGCCGGCGCCGCCCGCCGCAATGGCCAGCGGCCCGAAGTAGCGGCGGTAGGACTCGAACCTACGACACGCGGATTATGATTCCGCTGCTCTAACCAACTGAGCTACGCCGCCGAACGCCGGGATGCTACCCGAAGTCGACGGCGCGGCGTTGCGGGTTGGCGCGCGCCAAGGCGAGTGCATCGGTGAGCCAGAGCCGGCCGTGACTCCACCACGCCCGCCCGTGCTGCCAGGCGCCCACGCGCGCATAGATTGGATGCCAGGGGAACTCGGTCTGCATGGCCGCGATGTAGGCCGGAGACTCGTCGGGCGATCCGGCGATCGGATCGTGCGCGCTCCACCACATGATCAGCGGCACGTGCGTATCACCGAACCGCGTCATGTTGTCGAGCGGGCTGCGCGCCGCGTAGCAGCCGGCTGCCTCGTCGGGCGTGCCTCCGCACTCCGCGAGCATCGCCTTGGTCTTCAGATTCGGCGGGCCCGCA
>JBPCSK010000550.1:0-2092 GCA_051007275.1 Gaiellales bacterium
GTCCAGGACGGCGGCGCGAACCAGAAGGCGATCACCGATACGGTCAACGCGCTGAAGAAGGTGAAGCACGTCTACTCGGCGATGAGTCCGTTCGAGAACGCGGCGGCCGGGCTCGTCAGCAAGGACGGCCACTATGCCTTCATCCCGGTGGTGCTCGACGTCAGCAGCGGCACGCTCAGCACCGCCACCGCCCAGAGCGTCTACGACGTGGGTGTCAAGGACGGTCGCGCGGCGGGCATGAAGGTCGATGTCGGCGGTCCGGTCGGCTCCACGCTCGGCGTGCAGAGCACCGAGTCGAGCGAGGTGATCGGCCTGGTCGCGGCGATGATCATCCTGCTCTTCACCTTCACCACGCTGGTCGCGATGGGACTGCCGATCCTCACGGCGGTGCTTGGCCTCCTGGTCGGCTCCACGCTGATCGGGCTGATGGGGCACCTCGCGAGCATCCCATCGATCGGCCCGACGCTCGCCACGATGATCGGCCTCGGCGTCGGCATCGACTACGCGCTGTTCCTCATCACCAAGCACCGCACGCTGATGCGCGAGCACGGCCTGCACGCGCGCGAGTCGATTCCCGAGATGCTCGCCACGAGCGGCGGTGCCGTGCTGTTCGCCGGGTGCACCGTGGTCGTCGCGCTGCTGGCGCTCGCCGTCGCGCAGATCCCGTTCATCACGTCGCTCGGCTACGCGTGTGCCGTCGGCGTCCTCACGGCCGTGCTCGCAGGCCTGACGCTGCTGCCGGCGATCCTCGCGGTGCTCGGCGACGCGATCAACCGCGGTCAGCTGCCGTTCGCCGGCCGACCGAAGAAGGACCCCGCGAAGCTGGGCATCTGGGGGCACTGGGCCAACTCGGTCGTGGACCACCCGATCCGCTCGTGCGTGATCGCACTGGTGCTGCTGGCGCTGATGATCGTCCCGGTCTTCACGCTCGTGCTCGGGCAGGAGGACATCGGCACCACGTCGCGCAAGACGACCGAGCGGCAGGCCTTCGACATGATCTCCGACGGCTTCGGCCCGGGCTACAACGGGCCGCTCGTGGTCGCCGTCACGCTCGATCCGGTTGCCAAGGCGAGCAGCGAGTACACGAAGCAGTACAACCAGGCCACGGCGATGCAGGCCGACCTCGAGGAGCAGCAGAAGACGCTGACGGCGCAGGCAAGCGCGCTGCAGGCGCAGCAGACCAAGCTCGAGCAGCAGGCCAACGCGCTGCAGCAGCAGGCAGCCACGCTCGAGGCGCAGTCGAAGAAGCTCGCCAAGCAGGCCGCGAGCGTGCGCAAGGCCGAGGCGGGGCTGCGGTTCCAGGAGGGGCAGCTCACGCGCGAGGCTCGGCGGCTCGCCGCGCGGCGCACGGTGCTCGACGCGCAGATCGCCAGCCTCGCCGCGCACCAGTCGACGCTCGCGACCAAGCATGCCTCGCTGCAGGCCGACCTCGCGAAGATCGCGGGTGCGCTGGCCAACACGCCGGGCATCAGCGCGACGGTGCAGGATGCGCTGCTGACCGCGCAGGCCCGGCTCACTGATGCCGACGCCACCGTGCAGCAGGGCATCGCCGCCGCTTCGTCGCAGGCCGCGCGTATCCAGAAGCGCTCCACGTGGCTGTCGAAGCAGGAGCAGAACTATGTGCGGCGCGCCGCGAAGGTGACGGCCAAGGCCGACCTCGTCGCCGCCGAGGCCGCCGCAATTGAGCGGCAGTCGGCCTCGCTGCACGCGCAGGCTGCCAGCCTGCAGAAGCAGCAGGCCATCCTCCAGCGGCAGGCCGATGCGCTGCAGCAGCAGGCCGACGAGCTGAAGCAGCAGCAGGCCGCCGCCGAGGCCGAGCAGCAGCAGGCGCTCGACCTCAAGGACCAGCTCACCGCGGAGATGACGAAGGCCGGCGGCGATGAGCGCGGCACCGATCCGCGCATCGTCAAGCTCCAGGACGCGCTGGCGAAGCCCGCCGACGTGCAGCGCGTCGTGCAGCCACTGATCAACGACAAGGGCAACGCGGTGATCCTCAGCGTGATCGCCAAGAGCCGTCCTGCCGCGCGGGCGACGGCCAACCTCGTGCACCAGCTGCGCGACGAGACGATCCCGCCGGCGCTGTCGCTGGGGG
>JBPCSK010000551.1:0-15367 GCA_051007275.1 Gaiellales bacterium
GTTCTGGATCGTCGTGTAGCGGCAGCGGCCGCCCTTCTTGACGAGGATCTCGACGACCGCGGAGTGCAGCGAGTCAGACGAGTACGTCGGCGCCGTGCAGCCCTCGACGTAGTGCACGTAGGCGCCCTCGTCGACGATGATCAGCGTGCGCTCGAACTGGCCCATGTTCTCCGCGTTGATGCGGAAGTAGGCCTGCAGTGGCTGCTCGATGCGGACGCCCGGCGGCACGTAGATGAACGAGCCGCCCGACCAGACGGCCGAGTTGAGCGCCGAGAACTTGTTGTCGGCGGACGGGATGATCGTGCCGAAGTACTCGCGGAACAGGTCCTCGTGCTGGAGCAGGGCCTGGTCCGTGTCGAGGAACAGGATGCCCTGATCCTCGAGCTCCTTCTTGAGCGAGTGGTAGATCACCTCGGACTCGTACTGCGCGCCGACGCCGGCGAGGAACTTGCGCTCCGCCTCCGGGATGCCAAGCCGCTCGAAGGTGTTCTTGATCGTCTCGGGGACGTCATCCCACGAGCGGGCGTTGTGCTCGGCCGGCTTGAGGTAGTAGAAGATGTTCTCGAAGTCGATGCCGCTGAGATCGGAGCCCCAGTTCGGCATGGGCTTCGAGAGGAAGATCTTGTACGCCTCGAGGCGGAAGTCGAGCATCCACTCGGGCTCGCCCTTGTGCGCGGAGATCTGCCGGATCACGTCCTCGTTGAGGCCGCGCTCGATCTTGATGACGGGGTTCTCCTCGTCGTGGAACCCGTACTTGTACTCGCCGAGATCGACGTCTGCGACTTCGCTGCTCATCAGGCCACCGTCGCCTTCGCGAGCTCCGCGTAGCCCGTGGTCTCGAGCTCCTTGGCGAGCTCGGGACCGCCGGAGCGGACGATGCGGCCGTCGACCAGCACGTGGATGCGGTCGGGCTGCACGTAGTCGAGGATGCGCTGGTAGTGCGTGATGATCAGCGTGCCCATGTCGGGCCCCATCAGCGCGTTGATGCCGCCGGACACGATGCGGAGCGCGTCGATGTCGAGCCCCGAGTCGGTCTCATCGAGGATCGCGAGCCTCGGCTTGAGCATCGCCATCTGCAGGATCTCGAAGCGCTTCTTCTCACCGCCGGAGAAGCCGTCGTTGAGGGAGCGCGAGGACATCGACTTGTCGATCTCCAGCAGCTCCATCGCCTCCTGCAGCTGCTTGCGGAACTCGGGAATGCGGATCGGATCATCGGCGCCGTCCGGACCGCCCTTGCGGTGCGCGTTGACGGCCATGCGGATGAAGTTCGCGACGGTCACGCCGGGCACGGCAAACGGATACTGGAACGACAGGAAGAGGCCGGCGCGGGAGCGCTCGTCGGCCGCCATGTCGAGCAGGTTCTCGCCCTCGAAGATGATCTCGCCCTCGGTCACCTCGTAACCCGGGTGACCCATCAGGACGTGGCTGAGGGTGGACTTGCCGGAGCCGTTGGGGCCCATGATCGCGTGGATCTCGCCCTTCGAGAGCTCGAGGTCGATGCCCTTGAGAATCTCCGTGTCGGAGTCGGCGATGTTGGCGTGCAGGTTGCGGATGACGAGATCGGGCACGGTGGCTCCTGGTGGATCGTTCGCGGTCGGAAAGGCGTGGGTATGCGAATCTTTCGCCCGAACGGGCGTTTCGGACTACCTACAGTAGCGAACGTTAGGGTTCCCGAATGAGGGTACCCGAATACCCCTGAAATCGCGGGTATTCGCTCAGCGCTCGGCGCCGGGCGCGCCGTCCTGCAGGTACGCGATCAGCGCGGTGTCCGTCAGCCATTCGATCGGGGCGTGATCGTCGGTCAGCGGGTCCGCCGTCGGCGCGATCCGGACGGCCCCCGCTGCCATGTCTGCGCAGATCCCGGTGAGCGGCTGCGGCGCGCCTGCCAGCCGAGCGTGGGCGCCGCTCGCGGTAGCGGCGTCGCGATACCCCCACACGATCGTGTTGAAGTCGTTCACGCGCGCCTGCTCGACCACCGGGAAGACCGTCGCCATGGTCCGGGCGATCGCCGCCAGCGCCTGATCGTGCCCGGGCGGCGCGCCGACGTTGATCATCACCGCACCACCCGCCGCCAGATGCTCGCGGACGCTGCGGAAGAACTCCCGCGTGACGAGATGGAACGGGATGTACGGCTGCCGATACGCATCGACGACGATGCCATCGAAGCGCGCCGTTGACTGGTCGAGCCACGGGCGGGCATCGGCGGTGTGGACGGCGAGATGCGCCTTGCCCATATCGAGGTAGCGGAAGCCGAGGTCCGAGACGGTCGCGTCGATCTCGACGCCGTCGATCCGCCAGGTCGGCCAGAAGCGGGCGTACTGCACGGCGGTCGTGCCGCCCGCGTTGCCGAGCACGGCGAGCCGTCCGTCGTCGGCCTTGCCGATCGCCGGCGGCAGGCACAGCAGGCGATCCCAGTAGCCTCCGACGAGCCCGGTCGGGCCTGGCTTGATCGAGTGCGTCGCCCAGCCCTCGTTGAGCCGCAGGACACGCTCGCCGCTCGCGTCGTCGACGATCTGCGCGAACTGGTACGGCGTCTCTCCCTCCCACACCACGTGATCGCCGGGCGCCGCCTTGACGCCCTGCTCCGGCACGAGCAGCAAGAGCGCCACCGCCAGCGGGACGAGCGCGGCGCGACGCGGCAGGAGCGGCAGCGCCGCGAGCGCCAGTGCGAAGGCCAGCACGAGCAGCGTGCGTCGCGTGCCGATCCACGGCACGAGCAGGAGCACGGTGAGGAACGTCCCCAGCAGCGAGCCGACGGTCGACAGCGCGTAGAGACGCCCGGAGACGCGACCCGCCTCCTCGACGGAGTGCACCGCGAGGCGAATCGCCCACGGAGCCACTGCGCCCAGCGCCGTGATCGGCACCGCGAACATGATCAGCACGGCGGCGAACGAGCTCAGCACCACGCCCGTCTGCACCGATGAGAACGCGTCGGTCGCGGCCGACAGGAACGGGCGCGTGATGAACGGCAGGATCGCGATCGCCGCAGCGGCGAGCAGCACGCAGTACCCGAGATGGCGCGGCGTCGGCCAGCGGTCGGCGATGCGGCCGCCGAGCCAGTAGCCGACCGACAGGTACAGCAGCGTCAGGCCGATCACGTTCGCCCAGACCAGCGTGGACGTCCCGAAGAACGGCGCCAGGAGCCGTGCGGCGGTCAGCTCCACGCCGAGCGAGCAGAGACCCGCGACGAACACGAGGGCGTAGAGCCGGAGCGCGGTCACGGCCGAACCCTACCCGCTCGGCCGAGATCATCGGGGCCTTCGCTTAACGCAAGCGCAACACAAACGCCAACACGCATTCACAGGCCGGTTCTACAACTTGAGTCATGGACAGCAACTGGACTCCCAACCCGGGCAACACGCCGACTCCCTCGCACTACACCCCGTACTCGACGACGCCGCCCCCGGCCGCCGAGAATCAGAGCAAGAAGCCGCGTGGCTCCCGCATCGTCATTCCGGTACTGATCGCCTCGCTGCTGTCGGCCGGCCTCGCCGCCGGCGGCACCGCCGCCATCGTCAGCCACGAGGGTGGTTCCACGACCACCGTCGTCCGCGAGGTCGCACAGCCGTCGAACGACGCCAGCAGCTCGAGCGCCGCAGTCGCGCCTGCCTCGACCGATGGTCAGATGAGCATCGCGCAGATGTACCAGCAGGAGGGTGCGGGCGTCGTGCGCGTCGAGCACTCCGGCGGTCTCGGCTCGGGCTTCGTGTTCGACAAGGAGGGCCACATCCTCACCAACGCGCACGTCGTCGACGGCGCGCAGGGTCCGATCTCGGTCTCCTTCTCGAACAACGAGAAGGTCCAGGCGAAGGTGATCGGCGTCGACAACGCGACTGACGTCGCCGTCCTCAAGGTCGACGTCCCCGCTTCGGCCCTGACGGTCATGCAGCTCGGCTCGTCCAGCAACCTCCAGGTCGGCGCCCCCGTCGTCGCGATCGGCAACCCGTTCGGCCAGGACCGCACCGTGACGAGCGGCATCATCTCCGCGATGGCGCGCCAGATCCAGGCCCCGAACGGCTTCACGATCAACGGCGCGATCCAGACGGACGCCGCGATCAACCACGGCAACTCGGGTGGTCCGCTGCTCGACATGAACGGCAAGGTCATCGGCATCAACTCCCAGATCGACACGGGCGGCACGGGCAACGGCAACGTCGGCATCGGCTTCGCCATCCCGATCAACCTCGTCAAGGAGGTCGCGTCGCAGCTGATGAACGGCGGCAAGGCGCAGCACGCCTGGCTCGGCGTTCAGCTGACCGACGTCGACCCGACGCTGGCCTCGCAGGTCAAGATCGGCTCCGACTACGGCGCCATGATCGCCAAGGTGACGCAGGGTTCGCCCGCCGCCAAGGCCGGCCTGAAGGGCTCGACCGGCGAGGTCACGATCGGCGGCCAGACGTACGCCATCGGCGGCGAGGTCGTCGTCGAGGCCAACGGCAAGAAGATCGAGAACGTCGCCGACCTCCAGGCGGTCGTCTCCGCCGGCAAGCCCGGCGACAAGCTCGACCTGACCGTCAAGACCAGCGACGGCCAGAGCAAGCAGATCACCGTGACCCTCGGCGACCAGCCGCAGGATCCCACCGCACTCGCCGGCTGAGCTACTCCTCCGCAGCCGACGATCACCCCCGGCGGGGTCGGGCCTCTCCTGAGGTCCGGCTCCGCCGGACCCGTTTCGGGCGGGTTGGCGGGCGTGCGGCGGGCGTGAAACGTGCGTACTAATGACGTACGCCCGCAGGGCGGGCGTCAGAAGTGCGCACGTGGCACGTACGCCCGAACCTGATCCGCTCAGCAGCCCACGCCGAACCTGCATCCACTCCCCGGCGTACGTGCCCAGTGCGCACTTCCGGCACCCGCGGCTGTCGCCGCGTACGACGTTAGTACGCACTTCTCACGCCCGCCTGACGCGACCAACCCCGCCTACGCCATTCATACGCACTGCTCACGCCCGCCTCACGCGACCATCGCCGCGTACGCCATTCATACGCACTGCTCACGCCCGCCTCTCGCCCTCAGTGAGAGGCGAAACCGCTAGCGCCGGTTGTCGGCGATCTGCGCGAGCAGCGCGACGATCGTGCCGATCACGGCCCACGTGATGGCGCTGCCGATCGCAGCGCCGACGCCGATGGCGATCGAGTAGGCAGTGCCGCCGATCAGGCCGACGGTCAGCGCGACGGCGGCCGACAGCACGGCCATCGCGTAGGCGGCAACGGTGGCGCGGGGGGCCTGGCCGGCCGCGCGGGAGAATCGCTCGGGAATGGTGTCCATCTCCCGGTATCCTACCCGTCGATCCCAATGACGGGGTAGCGTCTCGGTGAAGACGCGGCGATCCCGCCGGTCGGTCCAGGTCCCCATGCGAGCCCTCCTCATCGTCAATCCGGTTGCCTCCCGCGTGAATTCCGCGGTCGAGCGCACGGCGCAGCGAGAGCTCGAGGAGGCCGCGACGGTCGAGGTCGCGCGCACCACGTTTCCCGGCCACGCCTCGCAGTTGGCGCGCGAGGGGGTCGCCAACGGCTTCGACGCGATCATCGTGCTCGGCGGTGACGGCACGTCGAACGAGGTGCTCAACGGCATCGGCGCCGAGGTGCCGATCGGGCTCCTGCCGGGCGGCGGCACGAGCGTGATGCCTCGCAATCTCGGCCTGCCACCCTCGATTCCCGCCGCAGCGCGTCGACTGGCGGTGGCCATGCGCGAGGGCACTGAGCGACGGGTGCGGATCGGCCGCATCAACGGACGTCGCTTCGCGTTCAACTGCGGCGTCGGGCTCGACGCCGCCGTGGTGCGTCGGGTCGATGGTCAGGTGCGCACGGGCAAGCAGCGCCGCTCGCCCGACGTGGTGTACGCACGCGAGCTCGCCAAGCTGGTCGCGCGCGGGCAGTACAGCCATCCGCACATCACGCTGCACACGGGCAACCAGACGGAGCGCGTGGCGTACGTCATCGCCGTGAATCTCGCCCCGTGGTCGTACATCGGGCCGCTGCCCCTCGATCTCGCTCCCGCCGCCACTGCCGATGGCGGTCTCGACATCGTCGCGCCGCGTCGCATGTACCGCCGCGACATCCTCGGCTTCGCGCAGCGCCTGATCGTCGATCACCGCCACGCCCGTGGCTCGGGCGACCCCCGCATCGCCTACTGGCACGACGTCTCGACCGTCGAGCTGCGCTGCGACACGCCCTTCCCCGCTCAGGTCGACGGTGATGACTTCGGCGACGTGCTCGATGCGCTGATCGATGTGGACCGCGAGGGCGCGCGCTACCTGATCTGACCCGTAGGATTCGCGCATGGACATTCTCATCAGCGTCAGCCAGGGCGCCGGACTCGCCGTCGCCTGCGGACTCGCCGCGGTCCTCCCGCTCGGCGTCCTCGCCATCGCCGCTCTGATCGGCTGGACCCCGGGAGCGCTTGACTTCGCCGCCGAATCCACGTTCGCGATCGTCGCCTGGGTGGTCGGCGTGCTCGAGGCCGCTGCCCGCGCCGTGCTGCCCTTCCCGATCCGCATCGCGCTGAGCGGCCTCGGCGCCGCCGCGGCCTTCGAGATCGCAGCCGGCGACCAGCTGCCGTTCGTCGGACTCGTCGTCGGCGCCGCGATCGGCGCTGGCACGGCGTGGATCACGACGCGGATGGTCGATCGCGCGATCGCGGCGGGCGGCACCCGCTGGGGCGTCACCGCGATCGTCGCCGTGGCGAGCGTCGTGGTCGCCGCCCTCGCGATCATCCCGATCGTCGGCTTCGTCCTCGTCGCCATCGCCATCTGGTTCGGGCTCAAGTCCCGCAAGGAGGACCAGAGCAAGTTCGGCGGGCTGCGCGTCCTGCGATGACGCTGCGGCGGCTCGTCATCGCAGCAGCGTGCGTGCTGCTCCTGGCGGGTCTGCCCGGCAGCGCCTCGGCGGCGCAGCCGAAGCTGTCGAGCCTGCAGGCGCAGGACCTCGCGGCGACGGGCAAGGGCGTGCGCGAGCTCGTCGCGAAGAACCCGCTGGCCCAGTGGTCGTGCGTCTACGCCAACGACAGCGCTTTCTGGAACTGCTCGCTCAACGCCGCCTCCGACGGGCAGTCGCTGGCGGTGGTGAAGCTGTTCGATCCGCAGAAGCGCGTCTGGAGCGTCACGATCCCGCGCCGCGTCGCGCCCGTGCAGCGCTACGACGAGAAGCGCGCCACGGCGATCGCGGCCAAGGACCCCAAGGCGGCGGACTGGATCGCGCGGTACCGCGACCACGGCCTTCCGGTGCGCTCGTACGGTGCGCTCGACCTCGGCACGTGGAAGATCAAGTGGTACTCCGGTGCGACGGAGATCGCGGAGGTCGGGGTGCTCGACGCCACGGGTGCCATCACCTACACCCGCACGGGGCCGCAGGTCGCGTGGTCGATGGCCCGCGGCGGCCAGGGCTTCGGCCGGCTGATCAACGAGCCGTGGGCGCTGGGCACGCTGATCGTGCTGTTCGTCCTGATCATGCTCGACTGGCGGCGGCTGCGCTCGCTGCGCACGCTCGACGTGCTGGCGATCGTGTCCCTGGCGGGATCCCTGTGGTGCTTCAACCGCGGCCTGGTGTTCTGGGCCGTGCCGCTGCAGTACCCGCCGCTCATCTACCTGCTGTTCCGCATGATCATGATCGGCCTCGGCCGGATGGAGCGTCCGGCCTTCACCACGCGACTGCCGCTGTGGGCGATGGTCGTGCTGATCATCGTGCTCGCCGTCGGTCGCGTGGGCTTCAACGCGTACTCATCGAACGTCGTCGACGTGGGCTACGCCGGCGTCGTCGGCGCCGACCGCATCCTCGACGGCCGGTCGCCGTACGGCAGCTTCCCGATCAAGACGCAGACGCCGTGCGGGACGCGGTACGCCGACGGCACCTACAGCGGCTACGTGCAGGCCAACGGCCACTGCGAGACGGCAATCGAGCGCGGCGACACGTACGGTCCGGCGATGTACCTGGCGTACGTGCCCGGCACGGCGGCGCTCGGCTGGAGCGGCCGCTGGGACGACCTCCCCGCGGCGCACTTCACGAGCGGCCTCTTCGATCTGCTGACGGCGGTCGGCCTCGCGGTCTTCGGCTGGCAGTTCGGCGGGCGCCGGCTGGCCGCGGCGATGGCGCTGTTCTGGCTGGCCGTGCCGTGGTCGGCCTACACCTTCATGAGCGACTCGAATGATGCGATCGTTGCGGCCTACCTCGCGTGGAGCGCGGCGCTGATCGCGCGCCCGGTCGGCCGCGGCGCGCTGCTGATGTGCGCGGCCCTGGCGAAGTTCGCCCCGCTGATCCTGATCCCGCTGTGGCTGCGTCTCGACCGCCCAGCACCGCGCCCGCGCGGCGAGTGGCCCTATGGTCAGCCCACCGTGCGCCTCTCGCGCGGCCAGCGCGCCTGGGCAGCCGTGCGCCCCGGGCCCGGCTCGGCGCGCACGCTGCTCGGCATGATCCTCGTCACGGCAGTGCTGGCAGGCATCCTGCTGGCCCTCGATGGCTCCGGCGCGCTGCGCACCTTCTGGGATCGCACCTTCGGGTGGCAGCTCGATCGCCCGTCGCCGTTCTCGATCTGGGACTGGGGCGACTATCCGGGCTTCCCCGATCTCGCCGTCGTGCAGAAGATGCTGAAGGCCGCGCTGGTGCTCGGCGCCGTCGCGCTGTTCGTCGTTCCCCGCCGCCTCGACGCGGCCCGCGCCATGGCCTTCGCCGGCGCGCTGATGATCGGGTTCCAGCTCGTTCTGACGCACTGGATGTATCTCTACCTGCCGTGGGTGATGGTGTTCCTCGCGCTCGCGCTGCTCGCACCGCGCGTGGGGTATCCCCGCACGGCCGCGACGGATGCCATCGACGATGCGCTGCCGGCGCGCGAGCGCGTGCTCGTCGCGGGCGACTGACTCAGACGGCGCGGCGGAACGACTCGGCGTCGGTCGCGCGACCATCCTCGCCGCACGTGATCAGCACGCCCTCGAGGCGCACGTCCTCGGAGGCGGGCTCGAGCCGCTGGGGCTGCTGCAGGATGAAGCGCCGCAGCGAGAGATCCTTCTTGGCCCCGATCACCGAGTCGTGCGGCCCCGTCATGCCCGCGTCGGTGATGTACGCCGTTCCCCCGGGCAGCACGCGGACGTCGGAGGTCTGCACGTGCGTGTGCGTGCCGAGGACCGCGGTCGCCCGGCCGGCCAGGTGCCAGCCCATCGCCACCTTCTCGCTCGTCGCCTCGGCGTGCACATCGACGACGACGATCGGCGTGTCGCGGTGCGCGGCGTCGATCAGCTGGTCGACGACGGAGAACATCGACTGGGCGGGCTCCATCGTGAACGAGCCGAGCAGGTTGATCACCGCGACCTTGACGCCCCCCACCTCGATCACCGTCAGCCCCCGACCGGGCAGACGATCGAGCAGGTTGGCCGGGCGCACGACGCGCGTCGCCTCGATCAGATACGGCCCGATCTCCTTGCGGCGCCAGAGGTGGTTGCCGAGCGTCAGGCAGTCGGCACCCGCCGCCAGCAGACGATCGGCCAGCTTGGGCGTGAGACCCGCGCCGTCGGCGGCGTTCTCCGCGTTGACGATGACGCAGTCGAGGTCGAACTCGGCCCGCAGCGCACGCAGATTGCCCTCGATCGCATTGACGCCGGGGGCGCCGTAGACGTCGGCCAGGAAGAGGATCCTCACGAGGCAGCCACCGACGTCGCCGGCCGGACCTCGAGGTGGATGCGATTGCCGCCGTCCTGCGTGTAGCGCGCGAGCAGCGGGTCGAGCGCGCCAGTCACGTCGACGATGCGTCCCAGCTTGGTCCACGCCTCGGGGCGCGTCGAGACCGGCGAGCCGACCGACAGCGCGGGATCCGACTTGATCCCCGTCGCCACCACGACGACGCCGGGATTGGCGAGCGGCTCGATGGCGATCTGATCGCCGTACGTGGTGCCGTTGACGATCAGCGGCGTGATCGACAGCACCTTGCCGTCGACCGGGGCATAGGTGTCGGTGCCGATCGGCCCGCCGATGTCGACGGACGTTGGATCGCCATCGATCTCGTACTGCGGTCCGCCCGCGTTCTCGCCTTGGAAGGAGGACACGATGCGGGAGATGATGCCCTGGTTGACGGGCTCGCCGACCGGGTCGAGCTGCAGCGCGTCTGCACCGGCGACCGGGTGGAAGAGCACCGCGGTGATGCGCGACTGCTGCACCGGCACGAGCAGCACGAGCTGATCCTGGCGGGCGAGCGTCTGCGGGCGCGGTGCGCCCGACGGCAGGATGCGCGTGGCGGGTGCAAGCGTGGGCAGCAGGCTGGTGCCATCGACGCTGATCAGCTGCGTGCCGGCAACGACGAGCGCTCCCACGGCGAGCAGCACGGCGACCAGCAGTCGGCCCCGTCCGACGCGGCGCACGGGCGCCGGCGGTGGCGGGAGGAGGATGTCGACGCCCGAGCCGGTCAGCTCGACGGTCGCGATCTCAGCCTGCTCTTCGTGCACGGCCATGGGCCGAGTGTACCCGCCAGCCGGTGCCGCTACGGCACCGGCGCCGTCGTGGCGCCCCCTGCGGCGGCCGTCGTCGCAGGCGGCGTGCTGGTGGCCTGCGTCTCGACGGGCGGCTGGGTCACGGTCACGGTGCGCTGCGGCGGCATCGTCAGGGTGAGGTCCGGCGCGCTGATCGTGGAGACGACGCGATTGGCGAACTGCGACTCGAAGTGCGACCAGTCCATCGGCTTCTTGGGCGCGGCGAAGCTGACCGGCGGCGTCCCCGCCAGGGCCGAATCCATGTAGATGTGCCAGATTTCGGCAGGCAGGGTGGGTCCGGAGACGGCACCGACGCCCTCCACCCCGTACATCGGCTTGGTCTCGTCGGGGTAGCCGATCCAGACGCACGTGGCGAGCGTCGGCGTGTAGCCGCAGAACCAGGCGTCGGTGTGGTTGTCCGTCGTGCCCGTCTTGCCCGCCTCGGGACGATCATCGGACATCAGCGCACCGGTGCCGGTGCCGCTGTGCATGTTCTCACCGAGAATCCGCGTGACCTCCGCAGCCACGCCGTCCTGGATCACGCGGACGCCGGTCGAGTGCCCCTGCAGCAGCACGTTGCCGTCGGCGTCGGTGACCTCCTTGATCGCCGTGGGCTTGTGGTACACCCCGCCGTTGGCGAGCGTCGCGTAGACCGTCGCCATCTCGAGCGGCGAGACGCCGTCGGCGCCGAGCGTCAGCGACGGCACGGGCTCGAGCTTGGACGTGCGTACGCCGAGCCGCCGGGCCATGTCGACGATGTTGGCGGGGCCCACGTCGATCGCGAGCTGGGCGTAGACGGTGTTGTCGGAGGCGAGCGTGGCGTTCTCGAGCGAGACGGGTCCGGCGTACTCGCCGCCGGCCGTCGCGACGTTCCACGTGGGCGAGTTCGGGTCCGGCTGCCACGAGAACGGTGCGGACATGTAGGTGGTCGCGCTCGGATCGATGCCCTGCTCAATCGCCGTGGCAAGCGTGATCGTCTTGAAGGTCGAGCCCGGCTGGCGCCGACCCTGCGAGGCGAGGTCGAACTGATCCTTGCGGAAGTACCGGGTCGAGGCCATCGCGACGATCTGCCCCGTCTTGGGTCGGATCGACACGATCGCGGCGTCCGGATCGCCCGGCGTCTTGAGGATCTTGTGCATCGCCGCACGGGCCTTGGCCTGCAGCTTCGGGTCGAGCGTGGTCGTGATCTGCAGACCGCCGGCGCGCACGCCGGCCGCGCCGATGTCCGGATCCTTCGACAGCTCATCGGCGACGTAGCGGACGAAGAACGACTCGCTGACCTTGCCGTAGACGTGCCCGCGCTTGAGGTTGAGCTTCGTGGCGTTGGCCTTGCGCTCCTGCGCAGCCGTGATGTAGCCCGTCTCGCGCATGGCCTTCAGCACCTGTGCACGGCGCTTGAGCGCCGCCTGCGGATTGTGGTACGGGTCGTAGGTGCTCGGCAGCTGCGGCAGTCCGGACAGGAGCGCGGCCTGCGGCAGCGTGAGGTCCTTGGCCGACTTGGCGAAGTACGTCTGCGCCGCCGCCTCCACGCCGTAGGCGTTGTTGCCGTAGAAGACCGTGTTGAGGTACGCCGTCAGGATCTCGTCCTTCGTGAAGCGATCCTCGAGCTGGACTGCGAGGATCGCCTCGCGGATCTTCCGATCGAAGGTGCGCTGCTTGACGATGTAGATCTGCGAGATCAGCTGCTGCGTCAGCGTCGAGCCGCCCTGCACCACGTGCCCCGCCATCACGTTCTTGACCAGCGCGCGGGCGATGCCCTGGGGATCGACGCCACCGTGCTGGTAGTAGCGGCGGTCCTCGATCGCGACCGTCCCCTTCTTCATCCACGGCGAGATCTGCTTGGAGGTGACGGGCTGGCGGTTCTCGTCGTTGGCGAGCACGCCGAGCGAGGCGCCGTGCGCGTCATAGACCTCGCTGTTGGCGCCGATCTCGCGCGCCTTGATGGCGTCGAGCGTGGGCAGGTGGTTGATGTACCGGGAGGCGCCGTAGAGCAGCGCGCCAGCCGTGATCGCAGCCACGAAGGCGAGCCCGACCCGCGTGCTGGCGAACGGCCGCTTGGGGCGCTTCTGACGCGGCGCGCGGCGCGGCGCGGGATCAGCCACGAGAGGCCTCGACGCGCGGCGTGTGAATCGGCAGTGGGAGCACGTTTCGCACGCTACCACCGGGTTTCGGGGCGGTTGCGGGAACGGCGCGCGGGGTCACCGGCAGGAGGAGTGGATCGGTGCGGAGCATGCCGTCCTCCCACTTCGGCGGGCCGGAATCCTGTCCTGCTCCCAGTACGATGGGCACGTGCCGAGCCGGGCCCTCTACGCCGCCATCGCCGCGATGGCCCTCGTGCTCGCGGGCTGCGGCGTGAAGGGCGAGCCGACCGGCACCGTCGATCCCTTTCCCGCCCAGGCCGTCGACGCCGCCGGGCTGGCGGTGACGGTGCAGTCGGCACCGACCCGCGTCGTCTCGGCCGATCCCGGCGCAACCGCGATCCTTCGCGACCTCGGCCTCGGCTCACTGATCGTCGAGGCCACGGAGAAGACCGTCGGTACCGCGGCCGCCGATCCGACCACCAGCCTGGTCGTGCTGCCGCTCGCCACCGACGACGCCGCGCTGCAGCAGCTGCAGTCCGCCACGCACGCCCCGATCTTCCGGTACGGAGCCGACCCGCTGTCGTCCGCGCCGACCACCGTCACCCAGCTCGGCATCGCCGTCGGCGAAGGTGCGAAGGCGGCGACGATCGCCCGCAGCATGGCGAGCGGTCTGGACGCGCTCGCCCAGCGCCTGGCGGCAGAGACGCCGGTGCCCACGTTGATTGAGGGTCCGGGCTTCACCGGCTACGGCCCGACGAGCGCCGTCGGCCTCGACGTGGCCGCGGCGGGCGGGAGGAACGTGCTCACAGCCGACCAGCCACTCGACATCAGCGGGGTGCCTGCGCTCGGCATCGATGCCTGGGTGTCGCTGCAGCCAGGCGGCAGCACGCTCGCCGCCCTGCAGAAGCTCCCCGAGCTCGCAGCGGTTCCCGCGATCCGCGACAGCCGCGTGCTCGCGGTGCCCAAGGACGGCTACCCCATCGACGCCGCACTGGCTGGCGCGCTGCAGGCGCTGGCCGACGACCTCCACGCCGCGCCGATCGCGACCGGATGAGCACCACGCCCGGCCCACGTGGCCTGCGCCTCTGGGTGCTCGTGGCGCTGCCCCTCGTGGTGCAGTTCGGATTCGTCGGACTCGGCGCGGCGATCCTCAACGCCTTCTCGGCCGCACCAGCCGGCGACACCTCGCTGACGAGCCTGCCGCAGGCCGTGCTCCTGGTGGTCGCGTACGTCGTCTTCGGGGCGACCATCTGGCTCGTCGCCCGGCAGCTCGGCGATCCCCGCGAGGTGCTGGCGCTGCGCCGCGTGCCGCTCGCGCGGGCCGCGGCGCTGGCCGTCGGCGGGCTCATCGTCGGCGTCGCCGCCGCCGCACTGCTCGAGCCGATCTTCCACGGCTCGTCCAGTCAGCGCATCAGCGCAGGCGACATCGACTCGCTCACCACCGGCGTTGCCTTCGGCATCAGCGCCTTCACGATCGTCGTGGGCGCTGCGCTGACGGAGGAGCTGTACTTCCGCGGCCTGCTCTACGGCCGCCTCGACGGCCGCTTCGGCGTCGCCTCCGCCGTCGTCGGCTCTGCCGGCGTGTTCGGGCTGGCGCACTTCGAGCCGAACGCGTTTCCCGCGCTGTTCGCCCTCGGCCTCGTCCTCGGTCTCGTGCGCATGCGCTCCTCATCGGTCTGGCCAGGCATGGCGATCCACGGCGCGAACAACGTGATCGCGGTGGCCGGGCTGCTGCTGGCGGCCAACTAGCCCGGGTTCTCCTATGCTCCCGGCGTCCAACCGCGTAGGAGCGACCGTGAGCGACCAGTCCAGCGATCCGATCGTCGAGCAGTTCCGCAACCAGATCACCGATACGGACCTCGCGATCCTCGAGGCGCTCAACAAGCGCATCTCGACCGTCCGCAAGCTCCATGCCTACAAGGCGGAGAAGGGCTACGACGCGGTCGACCCGTCGCGCGAGGAGTGGCTGCAGCAGTACCTGCAGCGCTGCAACAAGGGCCCGCTGTCGAACGAGGAAGTCGCCATCCTGTGGCGCTCGATCATCGACGCCACGCTGCGCGAGGTCGCGCGGCTTCGCGACGCCTGATCAGCCGTCGGCGCCGAAGTCCTCGGGACGCACGTCCTCGAGGACCTGCTTGAAGTCCTCGACGAGCTGCTCCGGCTCGGCCGCCTCGACGTCCTCCTCGCCCTCCTCCATCCGGATGGAGCTGGCCTCGATCACGTCGTCGGCTGCGAAGATCGGCGCCTTCGCGCGCAACGCGAGCGCGATCGCGTCGCTTGGCCGCGCGTCGAGCGACACCTCCTCGCCGTCGCGGCGCAGCACGACGTTGGCGAAGAACGTGCTGTCCTTCATCTCAACGACCTCGATCTTGACGACCTCGGCATCGAGCTCGCCAAGAGCGGTCGAGAAGAGGTCATGCGTCATCGGGCGCGGCGTGTCGGAGTCCTGCAGCTTGGCGAGGATCGCCGACGCCTCCGGGTGCCCGATCCAGATCGGCAGGAAGCGATTCGTCTGGACGGTCTTGAGCAGCACGATCGGCTGCTTGCCGACCATGTCGAACGACACGCCGTAGACGACCATCTCCTGCATGCCTTCAGTCTACGGGTCCGGATCCATCGACGCCGATCTACACCTCTGCTGATCCACCGAGCGCCAACCCGGTGGATCCGGATCCCCACGGGGACGGGAGACCAGCGCCGCTGATGCCGCCACGGGGGGCTCCAGACATGGATCCGGATCCCTGAGGAGATCAGAATCGCGGTGATCGCCTTGCGGCGACCTACGTTCGCCGCAAGGCGATCACGGCGTTTTTGCCGCCAAAGCCAAAGGCGTCGATGT
>JBPCSK010000552.1:0-2911 GCA_051007275.1 Gaiellales bacterium
CGAGCGCGTCGTCGAGCTTCTGCTCCGAGAGATCCACGGCGATCACGCACTCGGCGCCGGCCGCGCGCGCGCCCATCACCGCAGACAGCCCGACGCCGCCGCAGCCGAGCACGGCCACGCGATCTCCCGGACGCACGTCGCCGGTGTTCCAGACCGCGCCGATGCCCGTGGTCACGGCACAGCCGACGATCGAGGCGACGTCGAGCGGCGCATCGTCGCTGATCACGACGCACGAGTCGTCGGGCACCACGCAGGCGTCGGCGAACGTCGAGAGGAACGAGTAGTGGAAGACCGTCTCGCCGTCGCGCGAGAGGCGCGACGTGCTGTCCATCAGGCCGCCCGCGCCCATCGCCGGCCAGGCGGCGCCGCACATGTGCCGCAGCCCGCGGTTACACTCCTCGCAGCTGCCGCACGCAGGCGCCCACGACAGCGCCACGCGCTGCCCGATCTCGAGACGCGAGCCGGGCCCGACGGCCTCGACGACCCCCGCGCCCTCGTGCCCGAGAACGGCTGGCATCGGCGTCGGTGCCTTGCCGTTCATCGCGTTCTGATCCGAATGGCACACCCCGCTCCACGCGAGCCGGATCAGCGCCTCACGCGGCCCCGGATCGGCGACGTCGAGCTCCTGTACCTCGAGCGGCTGGTCGAACGCGGACAGCACGGCGGCGCGGATCTTCATGTCCGTGTCCTTCGCGTCGGAGCGCGGATCAGTCGGCGTGCTGCAGCGTGCGCAGCTCGTCGATCGGGATGTGACAGCGCATCGCGTGGCCCGGCTCGACCTCGACCAGCGGCGGCTCGGACGCCTCGCAGGTGCCCTTGATCGCGCGCGGGCAGCGGGTGTGGAACACGCAGCCCGTCGGCAGGTCGATCGCAGACGGGAGCTCGCCCGACAGGCGGATGCGGTCCGGCGGATCGCCATCGACGCTCGGCACCGCGGACAGCAGCGCCTCCGTGTACGGATGGTGCGGTCCGTTGAAGACGACCTCCGCGGGTCCGAGCTCCATCAGGCGCCCCAGGTACAGCACCGCGATGCGGTCCGAGAGGTAGCGCACCACGCCGAGGTCGTGCGAGATCACGATGTAGCTGGCCTGCTCGTCGCGCTGCAGGTCGCCCAGCAGATTGAGGATCGCGGCCTGCACCGAGACGTCAAGGGCGCTGGTGGGCTCGTCGCACACCACGATGCGCGGACCGCCGGCGAAGGCACCGGCGATCGCGACGCGCTGCTTGAGACCACCCGAGAGGGCGCGCGGGCGCATGTCGAGGTGGCGCGGCGAGAGCCGGACCTCCTCGGTCAGCGCGGACATGCGATCATCGGCGCCCTTGCCGCGGATGCCCGCGAGCTTGTACAGCGAGCGCTCGAGGATGGCGCGCACGGTCTTGGAGCGGTTGAGCGCCGAGTCCGGGTTCTGGAAGATGATCTGGATCGCGCGGCGCGCGTCGGCCTTGCGGCCGGTCGTCAGGCCCGCGAGCTGCTGGCCGTCGAGCTCGATCACCGAGCCGGGATCCGCGGCGTGGATGCCGAGGATGGCCTTGGCCAGCGTCGTCTTGCCGGAGCCGGACTCGCCGACCAGTCCGAGCGTCTCGCCGGCGCGCAGGTCGAGGTCGACGTCGACGAGCGCACGCACCTCGTGGTTGCCCTGCTTGAACGTCTTGGACACGTTCTCGAGGTGCAGCACGACCTCGCCGACGCCGGCACCGGCGATCGGCGCCTGCAGCGGCGCGCCGACCAGGGTGCCGACCTGGCTCGTGTGATGGCAGTAGACGGTGCGGCCCTCGACGGGATGCGAGGCCGGCGGCACGGTCGTGCGGCACTCGTCGGTGGCCAGCGCACAGCGATCCTGGAAGACGCAGGCGGGCAGCTCGGTGCCGATCAGCGGCAGCGAGCCGGGGATCGTGTCGAGACGGCGCTCGCTCTTGTTCGCACCGCGCCGCGGCAGGCAGCGCAGCAGGCCGACGGTGTACGGGTGCTGCGGGTTGTCGAAGACCTCCGAGGCGGGCCCCTCCTCGACGATCTTGCCGGCGTACATGACGCCGACGCGGTCGCAGATGCGACGCACCACGCCGAGGTTGTGCGCGATCAGCAGCACAGCGGCGCCGGTCTCGTCGCGCAGCATCGACACGAGGTCGAGGACCTCGGCCTCCACCGTGGCGTCGAGGCCCGTGGTGGGCTCGTCGAGGATCAGCAGCTGCGGATCGCAGGCCAGCGCCATCGCGATCACGACGCGCTGCTGCATGCCGCCGGACAGCTGGTACGGGTAGCGGTCGAGCACGCGCTCGGCGTCGGCGATGCGCACGCGATTGAGCGCCTCGACGGCCTTGACCTTCGCCTCGTCGGCCGAGCAGCCGAGGACGGTGAAGGCCTCAGCAACCTGCTTGCCGACCTTGATCGTGGGGTTGAGCGACTGGCCCGGATCCTGGTAGACCATCGAGATGCGCTGGGCGCGCAGCTCGCGGAGCTCGCTGTTCGAGAGCGCCAGCATGTCCTCGCCGGCGATCGTGATCGACCCGTCGGTGACGTGGCCGTTCTCCGGCAGGTAGCGCACCGCGGCGTACGCGGTCGTCGACTTGCCGCAGCCGGACTCGCCGACGAGGCCGTAGGCCTCGCCCGGCCTGATCTCGAACGTCACGCCGCGCAGGACGGGGCGCGGTACGCCGCGCACGTCGTACGCCACGTGGAGGTCGTCGAGCTTGAGGGCGACCGTGTCGTTGCGGGTCTCGGTGGCGCTCACAGCTCCATCACCTCCTGCAGGCGATCGGCGATCAGGTTGATGGCGATCACGAGGCTGGCGATGGCGATCGCGGGGAACACCGTGGTCCACCAGTAGCCGCCGATCACCAGGCGGTACTCCTGCGCGATCATCAGGCCCCAGTCCGGCGTCGGCTCCTGGATGCCGACGCCGAGGAACGACAG
>JBPCSK010000553.1:0-5004 GCA_051007275.1 Gaiellales bacterium
CTCCCCAAGCGCCCGCCCAAGGCCGGACGGTGACGAGGCGGTGGCGCTGTCGCCGACGCGCCGCCGTTCCGCGTAGTGTTCGGTCGTGGGCCCGATCCAGCTGACCTCTCGCCCGTCGCTGCGCGACCCGATCCTGATCGCGGCCTTCCGCGGCTGGAACGACGGCGGCACGGCAGCGACGATCGCGGCCGCGTTCCTGAAGAACAATCTGGACGCGGTGCGGTTCGGCGAGATCGACTCGGACGGCTTCGTCGACTACCAGCAGACTCGTCCGCAGGTGACCATCGAGGAAGGGCACGTCCGTCAGATCACGTGGCCCGAGACGGAGTTCTTCCACGCGAAGCTGCCGAACGGCGAGCGAGACATCATCCTCGTGATCGGCGTCGAGCCGAACTTCCGCTGGCGCGAGTTCAGCCGCTCGATCGCCCAGCTCGCCCACGAGCTCGGCTGCACGCTCGCCGTCACCCTCGGCGGGCTGCTCGCGGATACGCCGCACACTCGCGACATCCCCGTCTCCGGCGCCGCGCACGACGCGAGCCTGATCGATCGCTTCGATCTCGAGCCTGTCCGCTACGAGGGCCCGACAGGCATCGTCGGCGTGCTCCACGATGACCTCGGCAAGGCCGGCATCCCGTCGGCGAGCCTGTGGGCCGCCGTGCCGCACTACCTCGGCGGCAATCCGAATCCGACCGCCGCGCTCGCGCTGGTCAACGCGCTCGAGCCGATCATCGAGTGCGACCTCGCACCGACCGAGCTCGAGACTGCCTCAGCCGAGTTCGATCGCCAGATTGCCCGCGTCGTCGAGAAGGACGCCGAGATGCGCTCGTACGTCACCGACCTCGAGGATCGCCTCGACCACGGCGACGACTACGACGATGAGGACGACGACGAGTACGACGACGATGACGAGCGCGACGGCGACAGCGCTCCCGGCATGGCGCTCGACGAGATCACCTCGGAGAACCTCCCCAGCGCGGACGAGCTCGAGGCCGAGCTGCAGGAGTTCCTGCGCAAGCAGTCCGACGACGCGTAGCCACGGCTGCCGGATTCGACGACGTGCGCGGGCATGAAGCGCGCGCCCGAATGACGGAGAGCGCAGGCGGGCGTGAAGCGCACGCCCGAATGACGGAGTGCGCAGGCGGGCTTGAAGAGTGCGTACGCATGACGTACGCCGTGGTGTCGGATCGCGTCGTCGGGCTGGACTGGGTGGATCAGCGTCGGGCGTACGTGCCACGTGCGCACTTCCCATGCCCGCCTGCGGCGTACATGGTTAGTACGCACGTTGCACGCCCGCCAGCGAACCCGATCAGCCCTCGGCGGCGAGCTTGGCGAGATCGACCTCGGGGTCGGCCAGCTGGTCGGCCCGCGGCGAGACGCCCGCGGCGAAGAGCTTGCGCACCCCGCGCAGGGTCTTCATGTCGCTCACCGACATCGCGGCGCGCAGCCTGCCCTCGCGGAGGTAGAACGCCGTGCAGGCCGGCAGGTCGCGGTCGCCGCGCCAGATGATCTCGTCGTCGGGGCGGGCCACGCCGACCATGTTGAGCGTGATGTCGCCCTGATCGGACCAGAACGCGGGCAGGTCCTCGAACAGCCCCTCACCGGTCGCGATCTGCTCGGCCGCAACCTGACCGTGGCCGATCGCGACGCCTGCGTGCTCGACGCGGATGCGGTCCTCATCGGCCCATTTGCTCGGGAAGGCGGCGATATCGCCGACGGCGTAGACCCCGTCGACGCTCGTGCGCATGCCGGCATCGACCTTGATCCCGCCTGCATCCTCCTCGCAGCCGAGCATGCGCGCCAGCTCGAGCCGCGGCACCTGCCCGATTGCGCAGATCACAAGGTCGGCGTCGACGATGTCGCCGCTCGCGAGCCGCACGCCCGAGGCGCGATCGTCGCCGAGCACCTCCTCCACCCCAACGCCCGCACGCACCTCGACCCCGCGGTCCGTCGCCCACTGCAGGACGCGCTCGGCGACGGCGAGACCGAGCGGTCGTGCCATCGGCTCGGGGGCCGCCTCGATCACCGTGGCGGTGTGCCCGTGCGCGACCGCAGCGGCCGCGGCCTCCATGCCGATGAAGCCGCCGCCGATGATCGCCAGACGCTTCGGGCCGGAGGCCAGCACCTCCTGGATCGCCAGGGCCTCATCCATCCGCATGATGCGGAAGACGCCCGGCTTGTCGAGCCCCGGGATCGGCACCTCACGCGGTGCACAGCCCGTCGCGATGACCAGCGCATCCCACGCGAGCTCGGAACCGTCCGACAGCGTGGCCGTGCGCGTCGACGCGTCGGCGGCCGTGACGGCCACGCCGAGGCGCAGGTCGATGCCGTCCTCGACGTACGTCGCGAGCGCCGGCTTGATCACCTTGTCCAGATCCGCGGCGCCGACGATCACCGACTTCGACAGCGGCGGACGATCGTACGGCGGCGTGGGCTCGTCGCCGACGAGCACGATCTCGCCCTGATAGCCGACGCGCCGCAGCGTCATCGCGGCGGCACGACCCGCCATGCCGCCACCGACGATCAGCGCGATCGGCATCGGCTCAGACCTCGACGAGGACGTCGTCGCCGTCGACCGTCACCGCAAAGACCTGCACGGCCTCCGTGGCGGGCGGCGCATCGGGATCGCCGGTCTCCACGTTGAAGGCGCTGCCGTGCAGCGGGCACTCGACGGCCATGTCGTCGGCGAGAAAATCGCCCTCGCTGAGCGAGGCCTCGGCGTGCGGGCAGTCGTCGCAGATCGCGTGGACCGTGTCGCCGACGCGCACGATGCAGAGACGGGTGCCGTCCGCCTCGGCGAACGTCGGGGTGCCTTCGGGGAAATCGCTCAGCGAGCCGATCGAGACCTGTGCCATCGGGGAACTCCTTGCCGTGATGTGTCCCCACCATGGGGGCTGTCGATGAGAACGCGCTGCCGAGAAGATTAGGCGGCGATGAGGCGGCCGACGAGCAGCTGGCCGTCGATCGAGCCGAGCAGCGGATCGACCGCATGCTCCGGATGCGGCATCAGCCCGCAGACGTTGCCCGCGGCGTTCGTGATGCACGCGATGCGGTCGGTGGCGCCGTTGATGTCCTCGCTGTACCGGAGGAGGATCTGCCCGTTGGCCTCGAGCTCGGCGAGCCCCTCCTGCGGATGGAACCACGCGCCATCGCCGTGCTTGACGGGCACGGTGATCGTCTCGCCGACGGGGCGGTTGCCGATCCACGGCGATTCCGCCTGGACGACCATGTCCACGTCGCGGCAGATGAAGCGCTGGCCGTGGTTGGGCGTGAGGATGCCGGGCAGGAGGTCGGCCTCGCAGAGGATCTGGAAGCCGTTGCAGATGCCGAGCACGGGACCGCCAGCGGCCGCGAAGTCGGAAACCGCGCTCATGATCGGCGCGAAGCGGGCGAGCGCGCCGCAGCGCAGGTGGTCGCCGTAGGAGAAACCGCCGGGCAGCAGGATCGCGTCGACGCCCTTGAGATCGGTGTCGCCGTGCCAGAGCGGCACCGGCGTGCCGCCGACGGTCGAGACCGCGCGTAGCGCGTCGCGGTCGTCGAGCGACCCGAGGAACGTGATGACGCCGACCTTAGCCAACGATCACCTCGAAGCCCTCGATCAGATCGTTGGAGAGCACCTTGGCCGCAGCCTCCTCGCCGATGCGCTTCGCCTCGGCCGCATCGTCGGTGTCGACGTCGAGGTCGAAGATCTTGCCAGCGTGCACGGCGGACACGCCGTAGCCGAGGCCGTTGAGGGAGCGGCCGATGGCCTCGCCCTGCGGATCGCGGATGCCCTGCTTGGGCCGTACGAGGACGGTGACTCTCACCGCTCCACCTCCATCTTGTCGAGATAGTCGTCGAAGCTCGAATCGGTCAGCGCCTCGTAGGCCTCGCGGTAGCGGTTGGCCGTGCCGCGCACGACGTCGGCGGGCAGCTCGGGGCCCGGCGCCGTCTTGTCCCAGTCGAGCGTCTCCAGATAGTCGCGCACGTACTGCTTGTCGTACGACGGCGGCGAGATGCCGGTGCGGTAGCCATCGACGGGCCACCAGCGCGACGAGTCGGGCGTCATCACCTCGTCGCCGAGGACGAGGCGCCCATCGGCGTCGTAGCCGAACTCGAACTTCGTGTCGGCGAGGATGATGCCGCGCTCGCGGGCGTGCGCAGCAGCATGCTCGTAGAGCGCGATCGACGCGGCCTCGACAGCGGCGAGCTCCTCCCCGCCGATCAGGTTGCGCGCCTGGTCGACGGTGATGTTCTCGTCGTGATCGCCCATCTCGGCCTTGGTGGCAGGCGTGAAGATCGGCGCGGGCAGCTGCTGCGCCTCCTCCATCCCGTGGGGCAGGCGATGACCGGACACGTCGCCGCCGCTCGCGCGATAGTCCTTCCAGCCGGAGCCGGCCAGATAGCCGCGCACGACGCACTCGATCGGCAGCATCGTCAGCTTCTCGCAGAGCATCGCGCGGCCGCGCAGCTCGGGGGCGCTCGCCTCGTCGGGCAGCTCGCCCGGCCAGGCGCCACGCAGATGGTTGGGGACGATGCCGCGCGTGCAGTCGAGCCAGATCAGCGTCATGCCCGTCAGCACGCGACCCTTATCGGGAATCGGGTTGGGCATGATCACGTCGAAGGCGCTGATGCGGTCGCTCGCCACGAGCAGGAGCCCGTCGGACCCGAGGTCGTAGATCTCGCGGACCTTGCCGCGCCCGATCAGGTACCGCTCGAGGTCGGCGCTCATGCGCCGAGCCGTCCGAACGGAATCTCGGTGCTGGCGAGGACCTCGTCGAGCGAGAAGGCCTTATCGATGACGTCGGCGTCGAGCTGCTGCGCATCGGGGTCGGCGAGCACGAGGTCGCGCAGGTGCTCGCCCGTCTCCCATGCCTGCAGCGCGTTGCGCTGGACGACGACGTAGGCATCCTCACGCGACAGCCCCGCCTCGACGAGCGCCAGCAGCACGCGGCCGGAGAACGGCAGGCCCTGCGAGGCGTCGAGGTTCTGCCGCATGCGCTCGGCGCGCACGACGAGGCCCTCCAT
>JBPCSK010000554.1:0-2389 GCA_051007275.1 Gaiellales bacterium
GATGTATCCGGTTGTGGCATCGACGAAGACGCGGCGCCGGAAGGCATCGCCGTTCGTCACCTCCACGTCCCAAGCGAGTACCGGCTCGCTCGGGCCAGGACCGCCGATGATCCGCGCGTCGTAAATCACCAGTGCGGGCGCGCTCACGACGAATCTCGCCCGCGTGCCCTTGCCAAGTGCCGCCTGGGCCAGCTGCTCAGCCCGCTCAGCGCTGACGGACGGTCCGAACGCCACCGACGCACCGTCCGCGAGGACGTCGCCGTCTGCGGCGAGCACACGTCGACGCGCGTCGACGGTCACGACCACCTCGCCCCCGAGCACCGGCACGCCGCGCAGCTCTTGGTCGAAGCGCACGATCGTCGTCCCACCCGCTCCCTGCTCCTGCGCCGCTGGCACAAGCTGGTCCGAATCGGCACCGTCGACGAGCGCAGGGCGCTGCTCGACGAGCGCGGTCGCGGCCTCCAGGGGCGTGTCAGCGGCGGTGATGCCCGCGGGGCGATAGGACAGCGCCGACGCCGAGCCAGCGCCTGCGAGCAGGGCAGCGACGACCAGCAATGGGAGTGCGCGCTTCACGACCACACAGTAAAGAAGCGCGAGCAAGCCCGATCTGACGCTGCAGCGCCGATCACATGCGGCGTCGCCACCCCTACCCGGTCACGGGCGTGGGCACGAACGGTGTGATGCCCTCTCGCGGCACGTCGACACGCGAGGAGGAGCGCGCCCGCTTGGCGTTGTCGGCGGTTGCCACGGCAGGCGCGATCACGATCGCCCCGCGCGCGGCGCTGCTCACGCGAACCTGCAGACGGTGACCCCTCGTCGCTCCCGGCGTGATCGCGCCGGTCGCCCAGCACACCCTCCCGTCCTGCACCACGCCGCCGAACGTCTTGGTGACGACGACCTGCGCCGGGATGGGCACGCACGTCTTGACCCCCTCGGCCGTCAGCTCGGATCCGGTGTTGACCGTACGCACCGAGTACATGAAGCGCGTGCCCGCCCGCGGCCGCTTCTTCGACGGCGTGATCGTCACGCCGAGGCTCGTCGTCGTCGACGTGGCACCCGTGGCGGTCTCGCCGCTGTTGACGACGGGCTCAGGCGACTTCTCGCCGTCGGGCCCGCCGGTCGACTCCTCGCCGGCCTTGCCGACCACCACCGACTCCGTATTGGAGAAGTTCGTCATCCGGCTGCGCAGCGTCGGCGCAGTGCCGACGACATTGACCGTGTTGGGGATGCGCGTTTCGTCTGAGGCGTCCGCATCCACGCGGACGCGGAACGTGACGCTCGCGGACTGCCCCGGCGCCAGCGTGCCGCCGTTGCTCGCGCTCGAGCCGGCACCGAGCCAGCCCCTGACGCTCCCGTTGACCTCGTCGGCCACGCCATTGGTCGCCTCGGCAGAGCCGTCCACGTATGCGGCGTTCGGTGGGATGTCGTCGGTCAGCACGACGTCGACCGCGTCGTCGCTGCCGGTGTTCCTCGTCTCGATCGTGTACTCGAGGATGTCGCCGGGCTCCACCGCGCCGCCGTTCACGTCGGTGACGTCCTTGCGCGTCTCGAGGTTGGGGGCGTACAGCTCCGTCGCGAAGGTGAGCGTCGACAGCAGGATGCGGTCGCTGTTCGTCAGCACCTTCACCTGCGCGCTGCTCGAGTTGTTCGGCAGGTACGACGCGTCGGCGCCAAAGATGTCGGCGTCGACGCCGAGAAGGTTGGTGTAGGCCGGCAGTCGCGTATTCGTGAACTCGCCGAACGTCGAGATCGACGAGTTGAAGACGTTGTTGGCCGGGTTGGCGTTGTTCGATAGCTGCCTGCCGTTGAGCAGCATCTGATCGCCTGTCAGGTTGAGATCACCCTCCCACGCAACGGCGCCGACGGCCGTGCGGACGGGACCGGTCTTCGGCGTCAGAAAGCCGTTGACATCCGCCGTGACAGAGGCCTTCCCCGACTCGACCGCGAGGTAGCCGTCGAAGATCGAGAGGTTGCGCGGCGGGTCCGCCGGGTTGGCGTACGCGACCACGAGACTCCAGCCGGCATGAACGTCCTTGCTGCCGACGTTCGTGCGGACGTTCGCCACCCAGTAGGTGCCGCCAGCATGCGCCCGAACGTAGTCCGTGACATCGGCGGAGCCACCGTACGCCTGGCCGCTCGCGCCGAACGTCCCGAGCTCCGTGGCCTTGACGGACACGTAGTCACCGGTGCCCTCGCGCAGTTCGACCGTGCCCCGCCCCGCATGCGTGGTGTAGCCGCCCCAGTAGAGCCCGGCGTACAGCACGCGAGCGCCCACCGGCAGATCGAGCACGCTCGATGACGACGAGAACGACGTCGGATCATCATCGAGGTCGACGTACTGCATCGCCCAGTCGTTGTTGTTGAGCAGCTTGCCCTTGCGGTAGAGCGC
>JBPCSK010000555.1:0-1626 GCA_051007275.1 Gaiellales bacterium
CTTCGCGCCTGCCGGCCGGCAGATCGCCTGCGCAAGGATCTTGCTGCCGTAGTTGGCAGCCGCCGTCTTCGCCGTCGCCCCGGACTGATCTTGCGACGTCACCGTGAACGCATCGGCCGGGCCGAACGAGAGCGCGTCGAAGTTGATCAATCGCGTCCCGGACGGGCATCGGGCCGACACCGTCGGACGGGCTGCGCTCGCCGTCACCAGATTCGACACCGTCTGCGTCGACTGCGTCGGCTGCTGCGGGATGCCCGCGAGCATCTCGTCCAGACCCTGGTTGAGGGTGACCGAGTCGAGCGCCGGACCGCGCTTCGGGCTCAACGAGTTCCACGCGTACGGGTACGACTGTCCCGTCGGAGGCGAGGAGCCCGACGGCAGGTACTGCGCGATGAACGTGTAGGAACTGCCCGGGGTGAAGGTGAACGGAATGCTGGCGGACCCGTTCGACAGGACTGCGTTGCCGATCGCCTTGCCGGCCGCCGTGTTGACCAGCGCGACGATCCCCGTAGTGGTCGACGGGGAAACGCTGATGTTCGCGATCGCCGTGTTCGAGGCGGTCGTCGAGAGCGGCATGCTCGTGATCTGCACGCCGATGCCACCGCTGACCGGCACGGTGTACGTCGACGTCGACGCGGGCGTATTCGCCGAGTCACCCTTGTAGACGACGGTCACCTTCGAGGTGCCCTGCATCGCAGGAATCCACTTCAGCGTTGCAGCACCACCCGAGAGGGTCGCCGACGCGACCGGGACGCCGTTGTCCTCGACGGCGACGATGCCCGTCGCCGACGATGGCGACACCGTGACGGGCAGCGAGAACGACTGCCCCGCCTGCGCCCCGCCAGTCGGGATATTCGCCGCACTCACGGAGGAGATGTTGAGAATCGCAGGCGGGTTGTTGAATACCTGGGAGTTCACGCTGCAACCCCCGGAGAATCCGGTGACGCTATAGCCACCCGCGGTCCACAGAATGCCGACCGACCAGTGTCGCGTGTTCGATGGCGTCAGCCAGTTCGTCGCGGTGAATGAGGCGCTGCCCCATGTCTGCCCATGCGCAACCGTCACCGACGATGAGGTGGTCTGGTCGCAGTAATACAACGGGAAGTACTGGCTGTTCGTATTGATGTTGTACGAGTGCGTCTTGCCCGCACCGATCGACATGCTGCCACTGACGTTGTCCTGGGCGCACATGTAGCCGTTCTTCGCGTGACTGTCGTTGGAGGTCATCACGGACTGCGCACTCGGACATCCGGCCAGCGCGGTGCTCGGGCCGATTCCGATCACACCCAGCGCTGCCAGGATTGCAACAAGGACGGCGAAACGTGGCATGGATCAAACTCCGGAATCGTGGTGAACGGGAAACCACTATGGCATACGCGTGAACCACGACCGAGCGCAGCTCACCGAAAACGCGCGCGGTGCGGCGCTCAGACGCTTGCGTCGCGCACGAACGCGTCGATGCCCAGCGGTGACCCCGTGGCCTGCTCGACGAGACGATCCCAGCGCAGCGAGGCGCCGGGACGCAGGAGGCGCTCCGCGATCAGCGGGCCGACCGCTCCCGGGTTCGCGGCGGGTGAGCCAGCCCCGGTCTCGCGCTCGGTCCACTCCTCCACCTGCGAGGCGAGG
>JBPCSK010000556.1:0-1384 GCA_051007275.1 Gaiellales bacterium
CAAGTACATGGACTTCCTGAGCGGGCTGTTCACCGTGCAGATCGGCTACTCGCATGGTGAGGAGATCGGCCGCGCGATGCTCGAGCAGGCGATGGAGCTCCCGTACTACACGAACTGGACCTACTCGCACCCTCGCGCGATCGAGCTCGCGACGAAGCTCGCCGAGATCACGCCGGAGAGCATCAACCGGTCGTTCTTCGTGTCGGGCGGCTCGGAGGGCGTCGAGGGCGCCATCAAGCTGGCGCGCGAGTACCACCACGCCAACGGCGAGCCGATGCGCCGCAAGGTGATCGCCCGCCAGATCGCGTACCACGGCACCACGTACGGCGCCCTGTCGCTGACCGGCATCACCAGCATCCGCACGCCGTTCGAGCCGCTCATGAGCGGCGTTCGCCACGTCGCGCCGACCAATCCCTACCGCTGCAAGTACTGCGCGGACCAGGGCGGCTGCAACCTCTCGTGCGCCGAGGAGGTGCGCGAGGTGATCGAGTTCGAGGGACCGGAGACGGTCTCGATGGTGATCATGGAGCCGGTGCAGAACGCGGGCGGCTGCTTCACCCCCAGTGCCGAGTACCACCAGCGCGTCAACGAGATCTGCAAGGAGTACGGCGTGCTGCACGCCGCCGACGAGACGATCTGCGGCTACGGCCGCGTCGGCGAGTGGTTCGGCTCGATCCGGTACGACTACCAGCCCGACATCATCACGTGCGCGAAGGGCCTCACCTCGGGCTACCAGCCGATGGGGGCCGTCCTGTTCGGCGACCGGATCGCCGACGCGCTCCTCGCGAAGGAGGAGATGTATCTCCACGGGATCACCTTCGGCGGCCACCCGATCGTCGCCGCCGCTGCGCTCAAGAACCTCGAGATCATGGAGCGCGAGGGCGTCATAGAGAACGTCCGCAACAACGAGGACTACCTCCGCGACCAGCTGCTGGGCCTCAAGGAGCGCTACGAGATCGTCGGCGACGTCCGCGGAGCGGGCTACTTCTGGGCGATGGAGCTCGTCAAGGACCGCGCCACGAAGGAGACGTTCAACGAGGAGGAGTGCAACGTCCTGCTGCGCGACTTCCTCTCGCCGACGCTGCTCAAGGAGGGTCTCCTGTGCCGCGCCGATGATCGCGGCGACCCGGCCATCCAGATCTCGCCGCCGCTGATCACCACCCGCGAGCAGATCGACGAGGCCATCGCGGTCTTCGATCGCGTGCTGCCCGAGGCGCAGAACCGGATGGCGAAGCTGCGCTAGTCGTTCTGCCTACGAGCCTGTGAGACGGAAGCAGAAGTGGCATGCGGGTGTGGATGTGCCAACGGGGTCAGACCCTTTTGGCACATCCGTACGGCGTTCGGAAGGCCGACAGCGCCTCGCATGTGTCAAAAGGGTCTGACC
>JBPCSK010000557.1:0-3138 GCA_051007275.1 Gaiellales bacterium
CCGCAAGACGCCCGCCGAGGCGGCCCGGGTCTCCGCGCCGACGACGCTGCGCCCGCCGGTGCGCCCGATCCGCCTCGAGCAGGCGGCCGCGGGTGCCCGTCATCACATCGAGCGTCACACCCCGCTCCACCAGAAGCATCTGGAGATGGGCGCGTCGACCCTCTGGGCCGGCCCGTGGAAGCGCATCTTCTCGTACGGCGACATGCAGGCCGAGTACGAGGCCGTCCGCCATCGCGTCGGCGTCATCGACGTCGGCACGCTCGGCAAGTTCCTGCTGGCCGGCCCCGACGTCGTCGAGTTCCTCGAGCGCATCTACCCGATGCGCGTCGCGGATCTCGAGCCCGGCAAGCTGCGCTACGGCCTGATGCTCGAGGAAGGCGGCGTCATCATCGATGACGGCACCGTCTGTGCCCTCGAGGGCGGTGCGTTCTACTGCACCGTCACCACCTCGGGTGCCGAGCGCCTCGAGTCCTGGATGCTCGACTGGCGCGAGGCCTGGGGGCTTGACGTCTTCGTCGTCAATCAGACCGCGTCGCTCGCGGCCGTCAACGTCGCCGGCCCGCACGCCCGCGACCTGCTCGAGAAGCTGACGGACGATCCGATCGACAAGGAGACGTTCCCCTACCTGCGGCACCGTCGCATCACGGTCAACGGCGTCTCCTGCCTGGCGATCCGTCTCGGCTTCGTCGGCGAGCTGGCCTACGAGCTCCACTTCCCGGCCGCCAACGCGGTCGAGATGTGGGACGCCATTCTCGAGGCCGGCAAGGAGTGGGACATCAAGCCGTTCGGCCTCGATGCCCAGCGCCTCCTCCGCCTGGAGAAGGGCCACATCATCATCTCCCAGGACACCGACTTCGAGACCACCCCGTGGAAGGTCTCGATGGACTGGGCGGTGAAGCTCGACAAGCCCGACTTCGTCGGCAAGGCTGCACTGGTACGCGCGCAGCGTCGCACCCCGCGTGAGACGCTCGTGCCGTGGCAGATGGAGCCGGGAATGGCTACCCCCGCAGAGGGCTCGATCGTCACGGTCGGCGGCAATCTGAACGGACGCGTGACGTCCTCGAAGATGTCGTATGTCCTCGGCCACCCGGTCGGACTCGCGTGGGTCACCACCGAGTTCGCGAAGGCTGGCGGAACCATCTCTATCGGAGGCGCGCCGGCAACCATCGGCGACCACGCCTTCTACGACCCTGAGGGAGTGAAGCTCCGTGCCTGATCTGTTTGAAGTCAAAGGCGCAGCGAAGATCCGCTGCTTCGGCAAGGAAGCGGTTCTGGACGGGCTCAAGCAGCCCGCCGGAACGCTGATGGGCCGCATCACCCCCGACGAGGTCATCTTCGTCGGCGAGCCCGGCACCGCTGCCGCGCTCGTCGAGGACCTCCAGGGGCAGCTCGCAGGCGAGGGCAATGCCGCCCTCGTGGTCGATCACACGGACGGCTGGTCGTTCTTCAGCATCCAGGGTGAGGGCGTCGAGGAGGTGTTCGCCCGCGAGGCGAACTGGAAGCTCCCCGTCTCGACCGGCGAGCCCGTGTTCACCGTCGGCAAGGTCTGCCACGTCGCGGGCAAGCTGTTCGTCCGCCCGAACCGGATCGACATCATGACCGGCGGCGAGGTCATCGAGCACGTGCACCACTCGCTGCTCCATGCCGGCCATCACGTCAACATGCATGAGGTCGCCGCTCCCGCGCAGAACGCGCTCGGCGTCGGCACGGAAGGGGTGGCAGTCTCGTGAGCGGTCTCCTGCGAGGACGCACGTTCTTCAAGAAGTACCCGATGAAGAAGTCGTACGACATCGTCATCATCGGTGGCGGTGCGCACGGCCTCGGCACGGCGTACTACCTGGTCAAGAACCACGGCATCAAGCCCGAGAACATCGCCGTTCTCGAGATGAACTACATCGGTGCTGGCGGCTCGGGTCGCAACACGACCATCGTCCGCTCGAACTACCGCACGCCTGAGGGCATCCGGTTCTACGAGCGCTCGATGGAGCTGTGGCGCGGCCTGTCCCAGGATCTCGACTTCAACATGATGATGTCGAACCTCGGGCACTTCACGCTGGCCCACACCGACTCGTCGGTGCGCGTCCAGCGCGAGCGCGCCGAGACCAACAAGGTCCTCGGCGTCGACTCCCGGCTGATCTTCCGCGACGAGATCGCGGAGCTCTGCCCCGAGCTGAACATGTCGATGGACGTGCCGTACCCGATCGAGGCGGCGCTGTACCACCCGCCGGGCTCGGTGCTGCGTCACGACGCCGTCGTCTGGGGCTACGGCTCCCAGTTCTCGATGCGCGGCGGTCACATCCACCAGGGCGTGCGCGTCACGGCGATCCGCAAGGACGCGACCGGCAAGTGCATCGGCGTGGACACGAGCCAGGGTCCGATCGACGCGGGCGTCGTCATGAGCGCCGTCGCCGGCTGGACCACGCAGGTCACCGACCTCGCGGGCGTCCGCACCCCGATCACGAACCATCCGCTCCAGGCGTTCGTGACGGAGCCGGTCAAGCCGCTCCTGCACAAGATCATCGTGTCGGCCTCGCTGCACACGTACATCTCGCAGACGGACCGTGGTGAGATCCTGATCGGCTCGGAGATCGAGCCGTACACCACGTACAACATGCGCTCGACGAACACGTTCCTCGAGCACTCCACGGCGAATGCCCTGGACGTGGTGCCGCTCCTGGCGCGCCTGAAGATCCAGCGCCAGTGGACGGGCTACTGCGACATGACCCCGGACTACAGCCCGATCATGGGCAAGACCGAGGTCGATAACTTCCTGATCGACGCCGGCTGGGGCACGTGGGGCTTCAAGGCCTCCGCGGTGTGCGGTGAGACGATGGCGGAGCTGATCGCCACCAATCGCACCCCCGACCTGATCGAGCCCTTCCGCCTCTCCCGCTTCGCCGAGGAGATGCTGGTGCCCGAGAAGGCTGCTGCCTCCGTCTCCCACTAGAGACCGCAGCACCGCTGAGCACTTCCCTGAGGGGCGGCTTCGGCCGCCCCTCAGTCGTTGTGGCGACGCGAAGGCCCTGAGGTGGCTCGGTCCGAAGGGACCGATTCACCTCGAGGACATCGCGTCGCCCCGGGAGATCAGGCGCGGAATGCGTGCCCGCCGCATGTCCCGACAGGGCGACGCGATGACCC
>JBPCSK010000558.1:0-2121 GCA_051007275.1 Gaiellales bacterium
AGGCGCGGATCGTGGCGTCGTCGCGCGGTACCACGGGGTACGCGCTCGGCGTGATGCTCGGCGCGTCGGTCGTCAGCTCGCGACCCTCGGCGATCCACTTGGCGCGACCGCCATCGAGCAGGCGCACGTCGGCATGGCCGAACAGGCTGAAGACCCAGAGGGCGTACGCGGCCCACCAGTTGAAGTTGTCGCCGTAGACGACGACCGTCGAGTCGGGCGTGATGCCGCGGGCGCTGCACATCGCGGCGAACGCCTCGGGCGAGACGTAGTCGCGCATGACGTCGTCGTTGAGGTCGAGATGCCAGTCGACGTGATGGGCGCCGGGGATATGACCCGTGCGGTAGAGCAGGACGTCCTCGTTCGACTCGATCACGACGAGACCGTCGTCGCCGAGGTGCTCGGCGAGCCAGTCGGTCGTGACGAGGCGCTCCGGATGGGCGTAGGCCTGGAGCTTGGGGTCGGAATCTGCGGCGAGCGTCATGGGGTCCTCGATTGCTTGGTGCGACACGGGGAGGGCGCAGTCGCATGGTACGGCTGCCGTGCTCTTCGCGGGTCAGCGCGGTGCGAGCCGATTCACGATCCGGTCGAGCGGTGTCCAGAAGGCCCGCTGGGCGGGTGCGTCGGTGCGCTTCGGCGCGAAGTGGTCGAACGCGATCGCGGCCGTCGATGCGAGGATCTCGATCGTGGCGGGGTGCGGCGCGATCGCCGCAGCGAGCTGGTTGGCGCCGAGGGTGCCCACCACCTGGTCGGCATCGCCGGCGATCAGCGTCACGGTGGTCGCCTTCGGGACGGTGCCGAAGGGCTCGGGCACGGTCGGCGGCATGGCGGGGAACACGCCGTAGACGGCTGCCGGCTGCGGCAGGTCCCACGCCGCGGCGTTGGCGGCGTACACCACGGCGAACCCGCCGCCGAGCGAGTAGCCGGCTGCGATCACCGGCCCCTGCGGCGATGCCTCGGCAAGGCCCGCGCGGAGCGCCTGCTCGGTTCCCTCGAGCATCTGGCTTGGCGTGGACAGGATTCCACGCTGGTAGCGGGGGTAGATGACGGTCACGCCGGATGCCGTGAGGTGCGTGATCCACGGCTCGTAGCCCGTCGGTGCGACGTCGTTCCAGCCGTGGAGCAGGACCACGGTTGCGCGTTCATCGCCAGCGGCGGGGAAGACGTCAGCCGTGGCGGTGGTCGGCGCGGTCGTGGCGGGCCGCACCGTGGTCGGTGCATCACTCGTGGAGGGCGCAGCGGTGCCGCCGCACGCTGCCAGGAGCAGCGCGGCGAGGAGGAGGGGCAGTGGTCGGCGCATCAGAGGTGGAAGAGCTCGCCCTGCGCCGGGCCGGGTGCGGTCGACACCGGCACGTGCGCATCGTGCAGCAGCTGGCGCAGCCGATCTGCGTTGTCTGGACCCTGCGTGTCGGCGTTCGTGTTGAACATGGCGTAGGCCTTGGTCGTGGCGCGCGACAGCTCACGCAGCGGCTCGATCCACTCGCCGAGCTCGGCATCGGAGTAGAGGTGGTCGAAGCGCGAGGAGGCGCCCTCACCACGGCTGTTCCACGTCGCGGCGTTGCGGCCGTGGAAGCGCACGTAGGCGGTGTCGGAGGTCGTGGCGATGACCGTCTGCGCGACGTTCGCCGTCTGCACCTTGGGCGCGTCGACGACGACGTACGTGAGGTCGCGCTCGCGCAGCGAGGAGAACGTCTCGTCCTGCAGATCGGGTGCGAGCCAGTCGTGCTGGCGGAACTCGATCAGCAGCTCGTCGTCGGGCAGTGCGGCGCGTGCGTGGTCGATCACCTCCCACGCGTGGCGGCCGGGAATCGCCGACGGCGGCAGCTGGAACAGCACGCCGCCGAGCTTGCCCTCGGCGCGCAGCGGATCCAGGGTGCGGCGGAAGCGCGCGAAGACGCGATCGCGCAGCGCGTCGCTCGGCACCACGTAGCCCTGCGGCGTCACCTCGTCGACGAGCGTCCGCAGGTCGGCCGGCAGCTGCTCGGGACGCACCCGATGGCCCGTCATCAGCCCGAACGCCTTGATGTGGAAGACGAAGCCGGGCGGCGTGCGCGCCGCCCAGTTGGCGACCGTCCGCTCCGCCGGGATCGCGTAGTAGGACGAGTCGACCTCGACCGTGTCGAA
>JBPCSK010000559.1:0-3121 GCA_051007275.1 Gaiellales bacterium
CCCAGTTCTCGGTCGAGAAGGAGTAGACCGTGAGTTCCTGGACGCCGAGGTCGACCGCGTCCCGCAGCCTCTCCTTGACGTTGTCGGCGCCGGCGCGGTGCCCCTCGATCACGGGCAGGTCCCGGGACTGGGCCCAGCGCCCGTTCCCGTCCGTGATGATCGCGACGTAGCGGGCCGCAGCCTCACCCGTCGGCATCAGACCTCCAGGATTTCGGCTTCTTTGCCCTTCAGGTGGGCGTCGAGGTCGGCGACGCGATCGTCGGTCAGCTTCTGGAGTTCGCCCTCGGCACGGTGCTCGTCGTCGGCCCCGGCCTCGCCGGCCTCCCTGAGCTCGCGAAGGTCCTGCATGACGTCCCTGCGCACGTTGCGGATCGCCACCCTGCCTTCCTCGGCGATGTTGCGCACGACCTTGACGAGCTCCTTGCGGCGCTCCTCGGTGAGCTGCGGAATCGACAGGCGGATGACCTTGCCGTCGTTGGACGGGTTGATGCCGAGGTCGCTCTCGTTGATCGCCTTCTCGATGTCGCCGAGCGCGGTGACGTCGTACGGCTGGATCAGCAGCGACCGCGGGTCGCGTGCGCTGACGGTCGCCATCTGCGTCAGCGGCGTGGGCGTGCCGTAGTACTCGACGACGATGCGCTCGAGCAGCTGCGGCGTCGCGCGACCGGTGCGCACGGTGTTGAACTCGTTGCGCGTCGCCTCGACGGACTTCGCCATCCGCTCCTTCGCCTCATTGATCAGATCGTCGACCACGTGACTCCTCCTTGACCTCGGCAGTATGACCGGTTCTCAGACGGACTGCGGATCCACGTCGACGACGACGCGCGCGTCGGCTGCGCGCAGCGACGCATGGCGATCGGCGAGGACCGCGTGGATGGCGCGTGCCGCATGCTCGGCACGGTGGGTGCGCAGCAGCAGGTGCGCGCGATACCGATCGCGGAGCCGGATCAGCTGCGCCGGGCCGAGCACGTCGTCGTCGGGCACCATCTGCTCCAGCGCCGTTGCGAGGCCGTCGAGGAACGCCATCGGAGCGTCGGCGTGCGGCGAGTCGACGAGCACCCGCACGAGGCGGCTGAAGGGCGGATAGCGCAGTGCCTCGCGCCGAGCGAGCTCGCCGTCGAGGAACTCGTCGACGGCGTGGCGCGCGGCGAGCCGCACCACGCGCTGGCCCGGATCCCACGTCTGCAGCATCACGCGCCCACCGGAGCCCTCGCGTCCCGCGCGTCCGGCGAGCTGCGCCAGCAGCGCGAACGATCGCTCCTCCGCGCGGAAGTCGGGCATCGCCAGACCGAGGTCGGCATCGATCACGGCGGCGAGACGCACATCCGGGAAGTCGTGCCCCTTGGCGACGATCTGCGTCCCGACGAGCACCGCGCGATCGGTCGAGCCGAACGTCGCGAGCACCTCCTCGAGCGCGCCGACCCGCGCGGCCACGTCGCCGTCGAGCCGCAGCACGGTGAGGTCGGGGAACCGGCTCGCGATCTCGCTCTCGAGGCGCTCGGTCCCCGCGCCGATGCGGGTGATGTCCACGGCGCCGCAGTGCGGGCACTTCGTCGGCGCAGGCTCCGTGTGGTTGCAGTGGTGGCAGACGAGGCGCGGCGGGCGTTGGTGCAGCACGAGCGAGACGTCGCAGGACGGGCAGCCGAAGCCCTTGCCGCAGGCGCGGCAGTGCAGCGCGAGCGCCGCTCCGCGCCGGTTGAGGAGGATCATCGCCCGACCGCCGTCGCGCTCGATGTCGCCGAGCGCCGCGGCCAGCGTGCGCGAGAGCGGGTAGTGGCCGTCGCGCGATAGGTCCACGAGCTCGACGGGTGGGAGCCGGCCGCCGACGCGCTCGGTCAGCTTGACGTGCTCCAGCGCCTTCCAGGCCTCGGGGCGCGGCGTCGCCGACGCGAAGACCACCGCCGCGTCTGCAGCGCGGGCGCGCATGAGCGCCACGGTGCGGGCGTCGTAGCGCGGATCGGACTCCTGCTTGTAGGCGACCTCGTGCTCCTCGTCCACGACGATCAGGCCGAGATCGTGCATCGGCGCGAGGATGGCGGAGCGGGCACCGATCAGCACGCGTGCCTCCCCCGCCTCGAGCCGCTGCCAGACGCGGGCGCGCTCGCCCTTTGCGAGCTGCGAGTGCAGCACCTCGACGAGGCTGCCAAAGCGGCGGCGCACGCGAGCTGCGGTCTGCGGTGCCAGCGAGATCTCGGGCACCAGGATGATCACGCCCCGCCCTTGCTGCAGCGCGTGGGCGGCAGCACGCAGGAACACCTCGGTCTTGCCCGAGCCTGTCACGCCGTGCAGCAGCAGCTCGCGGCTGCCGTCGCCGCCGTCGATCGCCTGCTCGAGCCGATGGATCGCCGCGAGCTGCGCCTCCGTCGCGTCGAGCGCGGCCTCGAGGTCCGGCGGCGGAGCGTCGATCTCCACGAGCTTGCCCTCGGTGACGAGCTTGCGGACCGCGGCCGGTGCGGCGCCGGAGCGAGCCGCGATGTCGCTGAGGGGTCCGGGCGCGTCCTGCGCCGCCTGCAGAATCGTCGTCTGGCGCGAGCCGCGCACCGTCGCCTCGTCGACCGCCGCCAGCCAGGGGTCGGGCGGCGGCGCATTGCCGGTCGGGGGCAGCACGAGCTTGAGCGCGCGGGCGGCGGGCGTGGCGTAGCGCTCACCGATCTTGAGCGCGAGCTCGACCAGCTCCGGCGGCACGCGGCCACCGGTGTCGACCGCCGGCTTGAGCGCGATGCCCGCCGGCAGGTCGTCGTCCGTCGCCGCGCGCAGCACGACGCCCTGCTCCTGGCGTCGCCCGAGCGGGATCTCCACGACGGCGCCGGTCGGCAGATCGCCGGCGTACGTCAGCGGTCCCTTCAGCCCGCGCGTCGTGACGAGCGGTATGACGACAACGGCGTTAGAGCGCAGCGAGGAGCTCGTCGACCTTGTCGGTGCGCTCCCAGCTGAATTGATCCCGTCCGAAGTGGCCATAGGCTGCAGTCGGACGATAGACCGGGCGGCGCAGGTCCAGCTGCTCGAGGATCGCGGCGGGGCGCAGGTCGAAGACCGCGCGGACCGCGTCGGCGATGGCGTTTTCGTCCTTCGTGGCCGTGCCGAAGGTCTCGACCATCACGGAGACCGGATGCGCAACGCC
>JBPCSK010000560.1:0-2153 GCA_051007275.1 Gaiellales bacterium
GCCATCGGGTTGCTGCTCCTCGCCATCCCGGGCGTGATGATCACGGCAGCGATCGTCGCCGCCGCCGTGATGCCGCTGTTTGGCGTGTCGTGGCAGATCGCCCTGCTCGTCGGCGCCGTGCTCGGAGCAACGGACCCGGCGATCCTCGTGCCCCTCTTCGACCGACTGGGTCTGCGGCCGCGCGTCGCGCAGACGGTCATCGCCGAGAGCGCGATCAACGATCCGATGGCCGCGATCCTGTCGCTGACGATGGCGGGGATCATCACGGCCGGCGGCCTCACCACCGGCGTCTTCGCGGCCGACAGCCCCCTCGTCGAGTTCGTGCGCAGCATCGGCCTGGGACTCCTGGTCGGCGTGGTCGGCGGCGTGCTGATCGCCCTGCTGCTGTCTTCGCATCGGCTTGGCGTGCTACGCGAGTCGGTCGCCGCGACGCTGCTCGCGATCGTGGCGCTGGCATACGTTTCGAGCGAGGTCGCCGGCGGGTCACCGTACCTCGCCGCCTTCGTCGCCGGCCTGATCGTCGGCAACAAGGAGCTCCTGCGCATCGACCACGACCACGAGCAGGAGCACCTGCTGGAGCAGTACACGACGCAGACAGTGGACATCATCGTCCTCGCGATCTTCGTGATCCTCGGCCTCAATCTCGACGTCGGCCTGCTGCTCGACAACCTCTGGGCGGGACTCGCGGTGATGGCGGTGTTCATCTTCATCGCGCGCCCCGCGACCGTCGCCTTCAGCCTCGGTCTCGACCGTCGCGCCGGCTGGACGCGACAGGAGGCGGTGTTCATCGTCTGGTGCCGTGAGACGGGTGTCGTGCCGGTGGCGGTGGCGAGCCTGCTGCTCGCGGAGCAGGTGCCCGGAGCGAGGCTGGTGGCGACGCTGGTCACCTTCGCGGTCATCGTCACGCTCCTGCTCCAGGCCACCACCGCCGGCTGGCTGGCGCGACGCCTCGAGCTGATCGAGACGGCGCCGCTCCTGTCCGACGACTGACTAGTCGGCGGCGTCGAGGGCGTCCAGCACGACCCGCGCACAGTGGGCGATCAGCGCCGCCTCGGCACCCGGTGTGGCGTCCGCGATGTGTGGCGTCAGCACGACGTTGGGCAGCGCGCGCAGCGCGGGTGGCACGTGCGGCTCAGCGGCGAAGACGTCGAGGCCGGCGCCCGCGATGCGCCGTGCCGTGAGCGCGTCGACCAGCGCGACCTCGTCGACGACGCCGCCGCGTGCCGTGTTGATCAGCACGGCGTTTGACCGCATCGCGTCGATGCGGTCTCGGGTGATCAGCCCGCGGGTCTCATCGGTGAGCGGGCAGTGCAGGCTGATCACATCGGCCCAGCCCATCAGTGCGTCGAGCTCCATCAGCGTGATGCCCAGCGCGTGCTCATCGGCGGCGCTCAGCGGGCGCGGCGTGGCGTAGCGGACCTCCATGTCGAAGGCGCGGGCGCGACGCACGAAGGCCCGGCCGATCGCGCCGAGGCCGATCACGCCGAGCCGCCGGCCGTAGGCGTCCTGCGCGGCGAGCGGCAGGTAGCCGTCGCGCTCCCACGCCCCGTCGCGGACGAGCCGGTCGTTCTCGACGATGCGGTGCTGCACGGCGATCAGGAGCGCCATCGCGTGGTCAGCCACCGCCTCGGCGTTGGCACCGATCGGCCAGGCGAACGCGATCCCGCGGCGCGCGAGCGCGTCGCGATCGATCCCGTCAACGCCGACGCCGAAGTTCACGACGCAGCGCAGAGCCGGCATGCGGTCGAGCAGCTCGTCATCGATGCGCTCGCCGAACGTCCAGACCCCCCACGTCCGCGCCAGGTCCTCGGGCGACGTCGGCGGCAGCACCGGACCATCGAGGAAGCGCACGTCGCAGCGCTCGAGCACCTCGTCCATCAGGCCGCCGGCGAGGCGGTAGCGCACGAGCAGCAGCGGCTTAGGCAACGTCGCCCTCGATGTCGGCGACGAGGCGGTCGAAGTCGCGGCCGTCGAACTCGAGCGTGGCGCGGTCGTGCTTGTCCATCAGCCATTCCCAGAAGTCGAAGTCGATGTCGGAGAGGTTGTGCTGGATCACCCCCCACAGCGTCCAGCCGTACTTGGACATCAGTCCCCACATGCGGGCGCGCGCCACCTTGGCCGGCGTCGCCTCGCCCCAGTACGCGCCGACGAGC
>JBPCSK010000561.1:0-2254 GCA_051007275.1 Gaiellales bacterium
CCAGCGGCGGTGCGTTTCGACGCCCGGTAGTGGACGCCGTTGGAGCATCAATCGGCGGCGTCGACCAGACGGCCCACGGCTTTACGCGACCCTTACAGATCTTCGTGGAGAAGACGCATTTCGCTGCGGGAAGCCCGCAGCGGGGTGCGACCGGCGCACCGCGGCAAAGTGGGCGGTGAGGGACTCGAACCCGCGACCCCCTGCGTGTAAAGCAGGTGCTCTAACCAGCTGAGCTAACCGCCCGTGGCGACCATGCTACCGGCGTGCTGCGTTGCAGGGTCACGCATGCGGCACGGCGAATACGTGGCTCATGGAGCGTGCACCCATCCGGCAGCGTCTGGCGACCGTCATCCCCGTCAAGGGCGCCAACATCCGGCTGATCGAGATCGCCGGTTCGATGATCGCGATCGGCGCGCTGCTGTTTCTCAATCGCCTGTCGATGGATCGCATGGCCGAGCCGCTCTTCGTCGCCCCGCTGGCCGCATCGATCGCGATCATCTTCATCCAGCCGGGAATGTCGATCTCCCGCTCCTGGAACGTGATCGCCGGCCAGTTCCTCGCCGCGTCTGTGGGGTTGATCTGCGCGATCGTCCTCGACGGGCAGATCGAGCTGGCGGCGATGGTCGCGCTCGGGCTCGCGCTCGTGGTCATGCGCGCGTTTCACTGCCTGCATCCGCCCGCCTGCGCCACGGCGATGATCGTCGTGGTCACGCCGGCGGTGCAGCACGTGCAGTTCCTCTTCTTCCCCGTGCTCTTCGGCGCGATCGTGGTCGTGCTGATCGCGTGGGGCGTGCACCTGATCGAGGAGCGCCAGCCGCACCACCCGTTGGGGCGGCGCATGCCGCCAGCGCCGCCGGCCTAGCCGTTCTACCTACGAGCCTGTGAGATAGGAACAGGACTGGCGTGCCGGTGTGGATGTGCCAAAGGGTCTGACCCCTTTGGCATATCCACACCTGAACTCCGCCCGGTACACCGCCACGATCGGCGTCTCACAGGCTCGTAGGCAGGACTCCTAGCGCTTCGCCAGCAGGTCCTCCCACGAGCAGATCTTGATGCGCGGCCGGCCCGTGGCCTCGCCGCGCTCGCGCTCGTGGGCATCGATGTCGACCCAGTGCGCGTACTCGACGGCCTCGGGGCGATGGTCGGCGATCAGCCGCTCGACGGCGCCGAGGCTGGCGTCGGCCGGCGTGTGCAGGCGTCCGGCGTGCAGGTCCTCGAGCAGCGCGTCAGCGGTCTCGACGCCGCACTTCTTGTTCGTGCCGATCACGCCGCTGGGGCCGCGCTTGATCCAGCCGGTGCAGTAGACGCCGGTGACGGGCTGGCCGTCCGCGCCGAGCGCGCGACCCTCGGCATGCGGGATCACGCAGCGCTTGTCATCGAACGGGACGCCCTCGACGGGCAGGCCGCGATAGCCGACGCTGCGCAGCACGAGCCCACAGGGGATCGTCTCCGTCTCGTCCGTCGCAACGGCGCGCACGGAGCCGTCGTCCGACAGCTCGAGACGGTTCTTGACCATCACGATCTCCTCGACGCGCCCATCGCCGCGGATCTCGAGGGGCGACAGCAGGTAGCGCAGGGTGACGGTGCGCGGCTTGTCGGTGCGCACGCGCTGGGCGTACTCCTGCACGACCTCGACGTTGCGCTGGTCGGGCTGGCTCGCGTCGGCCAGGAGCGACTGGCTGATCGCGTCGAGCTCGGCCTCCTGCGGGCTGACGATGACGTCGGCGATCTGGAGCTCGCCGAGCTCGAGCAGCTCGGGATTCGTGTACGCCGCCTGCAGCGGACCACGCCGCCCGGCGATGACGATGTCCTTGAGCGTCGACGCGTTGAAGATCTCGATCGCGTGATCGCCCGTGTCGGTCGGCGCGAGCTCCTCGGGGGCGAGCGCCATCATGCGCGCGACGTCGACGGCCACGTTGCCGTTGCCGATCACGACGGCGCGCTCGATCTGGAGGTTCGGGTCGAGGTCGTAGAAGTCGGGGTGGCCGTTGTACCAGGCGACGAAGGCGGTGGCCGGCAGCGAGCCGGGCAGGTCCTCACCGGGGATGCCCATGCGGCGATCGGCCTGCGCGCCGTAGGCATAGATGACGCCGTCGTAGTGCTCCATCAGCTGCGCGTGCGAGAGGTCGCGACCGATCTCGACGTTGCCGAACATGCGGAAGCCGGGCTTGTCGGCGATCTTCTAGAAGACGCGCGAGACGGCCTTGATATTCGGATGGTCGGGTGCAACGCCGTGCCGCACGAGACCCCACGG
>JBPCSK010000562.1:0-3503 GCA_051007275.1 Gaiellales bacterium
GGTGATGCCATCCCCGTCGGCGGTGATGATCGAGATCGTCTTGGCTGTGATGCGGCCGTCCTCGAGTTCGACATCGCGGAGCGTCGTGCCCGGCTCCGGGATCGCGCGACCGAAGAACGGGCCTGGCGCAGGGCGTTTGGTCGCGGCGCTCGCGGGGACGGCGGCCACGAAGGCTCCCAGCAGGATCAGTGCGAGTGCAGCGAGGGCACGTGCGTGCATTGCCTGATCATGGCAGGATCGCGTGAGGCGCGTGCGCTGGCGTGTCGCGATCCTGGGCCGCGGGCCGGCGCGGATACCGAGGTGGTCGGCGCGGTCGCCACGGCACCGGAGGCGTCGGCGATCGCCGGGGTGGAAGCGAGCGACGTGCTGGTCTCTGAGCACGAGCGGGGGACGGGCCGAACGGCATCGGCGCGGTTACGAGAGCCGAGCTGGGGCGCATCCGGCTATTCTCGGACGCATGATCGATCGAGTCGAGACGGAACTCCGCGAGGCGCGCCTCGCCCGGGATAGCGAGAGGGTCGGCGCGCTGACCATGCTGCTGGCCGCGCTCAAGGACGCGGAGAAGGCCAACGGCGGCGCGCTCGACGACGCCGGCGCCGTCCAGGTGATGACGCGCGAGCGCAAGAAGCGCGTCGAGGCGGCCGAGAGCTTCCGCGAGGGCGGCCGCGAGGACGCCGCGCTGAAAGAGGAGGCCGAGCTCGCGCTGATCGACGCCTACCTGCCCGCGCAGCTGACGCCCGACGAGCTGGCCGAGCTGATCGCCGCCGCGATCGCGGAGGCGGGTGCGACGGAGCCGAAGGACCTTGGCAGCGTCATGAAGCTCCTGCAGCCGAAGACCGCGGGCCGCGCCGACGGCAAGGCCGTCTCCACGGCGGTGCGCGAGGCGCTCGGAGCCTGATGGCGCGGAGCGCCGTTTGACCCGGACGAGCTTCACCGTCTCGGACACGTTCGCGCGCGAGCTCTCCTCGCGCGGCGATGAGGTGCTCAAGGCGGTTGCGCAGTCCGCAGAGTGCAAGGTGTATCTGCGTGGCGATGAGGTGATGCTCGACGGCGACGCCGAGCAGCTCGAGAGCGCGCACGCGCTGCTCGGCGAGCTGAGCGCGCTGGTCGAGGGCGGTACGCCCCTCGAATCGCAGACGGTCGAAGCGGTCACCGGGGTGCTCGCCCGCAATGGCAGCGCCAAGGACGTGCTCGGGGATGTCGTCTGGCGCCATCGCACGACCACGATCAAGCCTCGCACCGCCAACCAGAAGCTCTACGTCGACACCATCCGCACGCACACGATGACCTTCGGTGTCGGACCAGCAGGTACGGGCAAGACCTACCTCGCGATGGCCCTGGCGGTGGCGGCGCTCGACAGCAGGCAGGTGTCGCGCATCATCCTCACGCGACCCGCCGTCGAGGCCGGTGAGCGACTGGGCTTCCTGCCCGGCGATCTGATGGCCAAGGTCGACCCGTATCTGCGGCCGCTCTTCGACGCGCTCTACGACATGATGGACGGCGAGCGGGTGACAGCCCTGCTCGAGCGTGGCGTCGTCGAGGTCGCGCCGCTTGCCTTCATGCGCGGCCGCACGCTCAACGACGCGTACATCATCCTCGACGAGGCGCAGAACACCACGAAGGAGCAGATGCGCATGTTTCTGACGCGCCTCGGTATGGGCTCCAAGGTGGTGGTCACGGGCGATCCGACGCAGGTCGACCTGCCGCGCGACTCGCTGTCCGGGCTGGTTGAGGCGTCGCGCATCCTGCAGAACGTGCCCGACATCGGCATCATCGAGTTCGACCGCTCCGACGTCGTGCGCCACAAGCTCGTGCAGCGCATCGTCGAGGCCTACCGCATCTCCGACGAGGACACGATTCAATGACCCTGGAATTCGACGATCGCGCCGAGAGCGGCGTGGACGAGGCCGCCGTGGCCGCCGTGGTCGACGCGGTGCTGACGGCCGAGAGCGTGGGGGAGGTCGAGGTCGGCGTCGTGCTGGTCGACGCCTTCGAGATGCAGGAAATCAACCGCGAGCATCGCGGCAAGGACGAGCCGACGGACGTGCTGTCGTTCCCGATCGACGATGACGACGATGAGGACCTCGATGGCGTCACGCGCATGCTCGGCGACGTGGTGATCTGCGTACCCGTGCTCGTGCAGCAGGCGGCCGACAATGACGTGGCTGCCGGTGATGAGCTCGTTGACCTGCTCGTCCACGGCGTGCTGCACCTCCTGGGGTACGACCACGAGACCGACGGTGGCGAGATGCTGGCGCGGCAGGACGCGATCGTCGCGCCGCTCGCGCCGATCGCCTGGCCCGCGGACTGAATCCGCCACACACCAGCGCGTGTTCGGCGCGTTGCCGTTTGCCGCTGCGCGGCGCTCGTCGCGCCGGCTGCGGCAGGCTGGTCGCATGGACGCCACACCGGGAGCTCGGGGAGTCGTGATCGGCGATCGCTACCGCGTGGCCGGCGCACTGCGCCGCACGGGGCTGATCGACGCGATCGATCTCGAAGCCGATCGCACGGACGCTGCCTGTCGCGTCGTGGGCGTGCCGGGCGATGCTGCGCGCGTCGATGCGTGGGAGGATGCCTGGCGTGCTGCGCAGGACGAGGCGCGCCTGCCGCGCCTTCGCGAGGTCGTGCTCGATGAGGACGGTGCGCACTGGGCAATCGTTGGTCCCGCACCCGGCTACGGTGCGCCGCTGCCGGTGGATGCGCAGGTGCAGGCGCGGGTCATCGGCGAGGCACTGGCCGAGGCCGGTCTCGACGTCGATGATGCGACGCGCGCCATGCTCGTCACTGCGGCCGACGGTCGCCTGTGTCTCGATGGCATCGTCTGGCTGGGGGGCGATCGATCCCCGCGTGCCGCAGGTCGGGCGCTCGCGGGTCTGCTCCCGCGAGCGCGGGAGCAGGCGATTGTCGACGATTCGGCGAGTACCGGCGCCTGGGACCCGCCGCCTCGTACGTCACCGAAACGCCGGCGACGACGGATGCGCCTCGCGATTCCGGCGGCGATCGTTGTGCTCCTCGTGGTGGCCGGACTGGTGCTCCTCGCCCCGGCCCGATCGAATGGCACGGCGGTGGTCGCTCCCGGCGGCGCGTCGAGCGGCGACGTGCTGCTCGGATCCGCGCAGTACCCCGTGGTCGACGCGACGGATGGCGACGACATCCCGGCGGGGGATCCGACCGGGGTGAGCGGTGCGTCACCGGCGCCGGAGGTGACGGTCCGCGCGCCGGCTTTCGTCGAGCCTGCGGCGCGTCCGCCCGTCACGATCACGGTGACCGTGCCCGTCGCAGCCGCGCCGGCGAACGAGGCGCGGCCCGATCCGGTCGTGCCGGCGCTGCCGCCCGCAGCCGCACAGCGCGTACCAGAGCTGCCGGTGGCGGATGCGCCGCCGACCCTGCCGGTCGCCAGCGGCGGTTGATAGCGTCGGAGCATGCGCTCGCCCGATCTGCTGATTCAGCCCGCGGTGCCGTACGACCTCGTGCGTTCGGCGCGGGGTGGGGACGGCATGACG
>JBPCSK010000563.1:0-3199 GCA_051007275.1 Gaiellales bacterium
CCGAACCGCGTCATGTTGTCGAGCGGGCTGCGCGCCGCGTAGCAGCCGGCTGCCTCGTCGGGCGTGCCTCCGCACTCCGCGAGCATCGCCTTGGTCTTCAGATTCGGCGGGCCCGCAGGTGCGACGTTGTGGTAGTGCGCGGCGAGGTCGACCGGCGCGTCGAGCGCGACCACCGCTGCGAAGGCGTCGGGCGCGCGGTCCGCCGCCAGCAGCGCCTCAAGCCCACCCATGCTGGCGCCGATGATGATCACGCGCGTCCGGTCGATCGGCAGCCGCGGCGCCTTCAGGTGCACCAGTCGCGGTACGCGCAGCTGATCGCTGATCTGGCCCGGCGCGCCGTACGAGAACGTGCGCGTCGCCACTCCCTGCCCCTCGAGGCACGCGACGACGAAGCCGTACCGCACCGGCGTGCGCCCGAAGGTCCGGTCGCACTGGACCTTGCCGTCAGCACCGTGCAGCGCGATCACGAGCGGCAACGCCCGACCGCGCGCCAGCTGCCGGAAGTTCGAGGGAAAGGCGATGCGCATCGCACGCAGGTCGCCATTCCACGCGCGGTACGCCGTGTGGATGACGACGACGCGTCCGGGCGGCGGCGTCTGCGCCGGCGCGCTGGCGCACGCGACCAGCGTGAGCACGGCGGCGATCAGCGTAACCAGCGGTCTCAGAGGTTGGCACGAAGGCGGGGACGACATGATCAGGGCGGCCGATCGACGGCGCACCGCAAGTATCGGCAGGCTCTTGCCCGCCGTGGGTTCCGATCCGGTTTACGCCGCGTGACACTGGGCGGCGAACATCGACCGCGAGGCCGCTGGCTGCACGGCGGCGTTGCCGAGGAACTCGCCGAGCACTCGGCGGTTGCCCGCGCCATCCGGGATCAGCACGTCCTGGCCGTCGAGCGGCGCCGGGGTGCCGCCGAGGTTGCAGCGCAGGCGGGTCGACGCGCGGGCGTCGAGGTAGCCGAGCTGCGTCATCTGCCACAGCGTCAGGTCCGTCGAGAACGCCCCGCCGAGTGCCGTGGCGACGGTGCGCAGTCGGAGCAGGCCGCCAGGGCTGGCGATCTTCGAGCGCAGCGCCTGGATCACCATCTGCTGGCGCTGGCCGCGGCTGACGTCCGAGTCCGACGGGTTGAGGATGTTCTTGCGGATGCGCGAGTACGCCAAGGCATCGGCGCCGTTCAACGTGATTCGCCCCTTGGGGAACTTGTACAGCTCGCCATCGAAGATCGAGCGCATGTTGCCCGGGTTATCGATGGTGATGCCGCCCACCGAATCGACGATCTTCTCGAGGCCGCTGAAGTCGATGATCATCACGTGGTCGATCGGCAGGCCCGTGTACTCCGAGACCGTCTTGATCGCCAACGCCGGACCACCTGTCGCGTAGGCAGCGTTGATCTTCTCGTCGCCGTAGCCGGGCACGTTCACGCGCAGGTCGCGGGGGATCGCCAAGGTGGACTCGAGCTGGCGATTCGGGTCGAACCGCATCACCTGGAGGGTGTCGGAGTTGGCGTGCTCGTCGACGCCCATCAGCAGGATCGTCGTCGGATCGGTCAGGATCGAGCCCGAGGGCGAGAGCGCCGCGCGGGCGCGCGGGTCGAGGCGGTCATTCGCCTGCGAGACCGAGCTGCGGACGGCGAGCATGCCCAGCGTCAGCCAGCCGAGCAGCAGCACGACCACGATCACGATGATCGCGATGATCCAGAACTTGAGCGATCGCGGCTCGCGCCGCGTCGGACGCCAGCCCGGCCCGTCGCTCTTCTTCCACCAGCGAAAGCGCGGCGGCTCGATCGGGGGCGGCGCGCCAGGCGGCGGCAGCTCGATCGCGCCGCGACGCTCGGGCGGCGCCTCGGGTACGGCAACGCCCGCACCGCGCTTGTCGGGCTTGACCTTGCCACCCTTGTAGGTCCTGTAGGGACGATCGCTCACCAGCACAGGGTATTCCCTGATTCGACCGCGTACCCTCCCCGTATGGCCGGACGCCTCACCATCTGCGCGACCCCGATCGGAAATCTCGAGGATCTCACGCCGCGCGTGCGCGCCGCGCTCGGCGCGTGCGACCTCGTGGCCTGCGAGGACACGCGCCGAACGGGCCAGCTGCTGCACCTCCTCGGCATCGACGTGCGGATGGCATCGATCGAGGCCCATCGTGAGGAAGCAGCGATCCCGGACCTCCTGCGTCGGCTCGCCGCGGGCGAGCACGTGTGCCTGGCCTCCGACGCCGGCATGCCGCTCGTCTCCGACCCCGGCGGCGCCACCGTGCGCGCCGCCATCGCGGCGGGCATCGAGGTCGAGGTGCTGCCGGGCGCGGATGCCGTGACGACGGCCCTCGTCGCGTCGGGCCTGCCGTCGGACCGCTTCGCCTTCCTCGGCTTCCTGCCCCGCGCCGCGGGCGCCATCGGGAAGGTGCTCGACGAGGCCGACGCCTGGGGCATCACCCTCGTCGTCTTCGAGTCGCCCAACCGCCTGCCCTCGACGCTCGCGCTGCTCGCGGAGCGCGAGCCCTCGCGGCGTCTCGCCGTCTGTCGCGAGCTGACCAAGCTGCACGAGGAGATCGCACGTGGCACCGCCGCTGAGCTCGCCGCGCGCTTCGCCTCCGCGCCGAAGGGCGAGATCGCGCTGGTGCTCGAACCGATCGCCACCGCGGGCGCTGCGCCGGCTGAGATCGACGCGGCGCTCGCCGAGCTGCGCGAGCGTGGCCTTGGGGCGAAGGACGCGGCGCGTCTCGTCGCCGGCCTGACCGGCCGCTCGGCGCGCGACCTGTACCGCCCCTAAACGATCGGCGCGTCGCATTCGCGTGACACGTACGTGACGAATACGTATTCGTGACGCTGGCGCGGTGACTGCTATCGCGCGGGGCGGTTTCATGATGCGGAACGGTTCGTGACACCATGGGCCCGGGCCCATCGTGTCATCGGCAGATCGCTCGACCGCTCGCTCCGCGTTCCGCGACCGCCGCTGCCCGCCGCCCGCAGACCCTCGCGCCGATACCCTTCGCGCTGTGCCGACACCGACGTTCCTCACCACGCCGATCTACTACGTCAACGCGCAGCCGCACCTCGGGCACGCGTACACGACGATCGCCGCCGATGTCTACGCGCGCCACATGCGCCAGCGCGGCGAGGACGTCTTCTTCCTGACCGGCACCGACGAGCACGGCGATAAGAACGCCCGCGTCGCCGCCGAGCTCGGTCTCACGCCACAGG
>JBPCSK010000564.1:0-2056 GCA_051007275.1 Gaiellales bacterium
CGCCTGCCCTCGCCGATGCGCTTGATGCCCCGCCGCGCCAGCGCTCGGTTCTCGTCGACGAGCGGGACGAGGTCGGCGATCGTGGCGATGGCGACGAGATCGACCACGCCATCGAGGATCGCCGGATCGGCGTCACAGGCCCGCACGAGTCCCTCGAGCAGCTTGTATGCCGTCCCGGCGCCGCACAGGGCATCGAACGGGTACGTCCCGCGCACGGCCGGCGCAACGATCGGACAGGCCGGAAGCTCGTCGCCATGCCGGTGATGGTCGGTGATGATCAGCTGCACGCCGAGCTCAGCAGCACGCGCCGCGGCGGCGACGGCAGTGACGCCGCAGTCGACCGTGATGATCATGCGCACGCCGTCCGCGTGCAGACGATCGACGGTCTCGACCGCCAGCCCGTACCCCTCCTCGAAGCGGCTGGGGATGAAGGGACGAACATCCGCGCCGAGAGCCGCCAGCCCCTCGCACAGCAGCGCCGTGGCGCAGACGCCGTCTGCGTCGTAGTCGCCGTGGACGGCGATGGGCGTGCGCGCCGAGATCGCCGCCTGAATCTGCGGAATCGCCACCGCAGCATCCGCGAGCAGCAGGGGATCGTGCAGGCTGCCCTCCATCTCGAGAAAGGCCCGCACGGCGTCCGGCTCCGTCCAGCCCCTTCGAGTGAGGGCGTCGGCCAGCACGCGGCCGATGCCGACGTCCCGCTCGAGCTGCGCGGAGACGGCAGTCGGGCAGCGTTCGATCGTGAGGCGCTTGCCGGTAGTCACACCCGCAGGCTAGGCGGGACGGCGGCTATCGCTTCTTGCCGCGACGATTCGCACGACGCTGGCGCGCTGCCTCGATGGCAGCGTCGTCCGGGCCGGCAGCCGTGCTCGCAGCGGGCTTGTCGTCTGCAGCCGGCGCTGCCGGTGCCGCAGCCTGGGGCTCCAGGATCTCGGCTGCTTCCAGGACGAGCGCCGGATCGATGTCGTCGGCCATGGACTCCTTCTGCCGCTCGACTCCGGCCTTGCCGAGCATGAACGCCGGCAGCTCCGTCGTGCCCTTGCGCCCGCGGTACTCGGGCTCACCGCTCTTGAGCACGCTCAGGAGCGGCGAGGCGACGAAGAACGAGGAGTACGCGCCGACCGCGATGCCGACGATGAGCGCGAAGGCGAAGTCCTGCAGCGTGGCGCCGCCGAAGAAGAACAGCGCCAGGATCGGCAGCAGCGTGGCGAACGAGGTGTTGAGCGAGCGCGTCGCGGTCTCCCAGAGCGAGATGTTGACGATCTGGTCGTAGGTCTGGCGACGCAGCACCTTCTCGTTCTCGCGCACGCGGTCGAACACGATGATCGTGTCGTACAGCGAGTAGCCCAGGATGGTCAGGAGGGCCGCGATCGTGGCGCTCGTCACCTCGCGCCCTGAGATCGCGTAGACGCCGATTGCGATCACGAGATCGTGGAGGAGCGCGACGATCATCGGCACAGCGAACTTCCAGTCGAAGCGCAGCGCCATGTAGATGATGATCAGGAAGATCGAGAACACCAGTGCCAGCAGCGCGCCGCGCAGAATCTCGCTGCCGAACGAGGCGGAGACGGTCCGCACATCGACCTGCTCAGCGAGCCCGTAGGACTGGTTGACCGACTGCTCGATCATCTGCACCTTCGCAGCGGGAATCTCCTTGGCATCGACCTGGAACGTCGTGTAGGTCGAACCGGCCTGCGTTCCTTCGCCACGCACGATTGCGCCGCTCAGCTCACCATCGACCTTGACCAGCAGCCCCTTGATCTCATCCGTCGTGGCGGCCTTCTGCGTGACGATCGCCATGCGCGTGCCGCCGGTGAAGTCGAAGCGCCAGCGCACCGGCTTGGCCTCGGCACCGATCACGCGCGGGTTGTTGAACCACGAGAAGTTCGACAGCACGTTGAGGATCGCGCGGGTCGCCACGACCGAGGTGAACATCGATACGAGCACGCCGATCGCGAGCAGGAAGGCGAAGCCCTTGACGCTCGACTGCGAGGCGACGAACAGCACGCCAGCGGTGATCAGCGTGACGGCGTTGGCGTCGAGGATCGTGCGGAAG
>JBPCSK010000565.1:0-2346 GCA_051007275.1 Gaiellales bacterium
CCGCTCGAGTGCCCCCGAAGGGGTCTTTCCGCTCGACTTGCATGTGTTAAGCACGCCGCCAGCGTTCGTCCTGAGCCAGGATCAAACTCTCCGTGAAAGCCTTTCGAAACTCGGCGCAAGCGCCGGCTTCTGGCTGTTTAGAGTGCGTGATGGTGCCACCCGACAGATGTCGGCAGACAGTCATCACGCTGCGTCCAGTGGATCCGAAGATCCACTGCCGCTGGCATAAAACTCGTTAGACGACCACACGAAATCCGAGGATTTCGATGGTCGTTCCATTGCTCGGTTTTCAAAGACCACACGCCCAGATGGCGCGACCGCGGAACATAGCAGACCTCCAAGGAGGACCGCCACAGTGAACCGCGGCTGAGGCGCAGGAGGAGACGGCGAACCGCCGCTTCCCACGCGACAGGGCGCACACTACCGCACTCGCACAAACTGGTGCGCCGGTAGAAGCGTGACACCGGAGATTCCCGCCCACATGGTGGGACGGATCACCGGAATCGTGGATCCACGCGGCCTGCCCACCCCGCGTCGTGGAGGCGCTACCCGGCGGTCAGGCGCACGAAGTCGCGGCGTCCGCGCTGGAGCACGCGGCCGATCATCGCGTCACGTGGCAGGTCGATCTCCTCGACGGTCTCGCCGTCGAGCCGCACAGCGCCGCCGGTGATCAGTCGACGCGCCTCGCCGCGTGATGCCACGCCGAGGTGATCCACGAGCAGCGCCGGCACATGCACGGTCGGCTCGGCGCCGATCGCGACCTCGCGCAGGTCCTCGGGGATCTGATGCTCGGCGAACTGGCGCCGGAAGCCCTCGGCCGCCTGCTCGGCCGCCGCGTCGTCGTGGAAGCGCGCCACGATCGCCCAGGCGAGCGCGCGCTTCGCCTCCACGGGCTCGAGCTCGCCCGCGGCGAGCGCCGCGACGCGCTGCTCGGCGTCGTCTTCCGGGAGACCCGACGCAAGGCGGAACCACATCGGCATCGCCTCGTCGGGAATCGACATCGTCTTGCCGTACATGTCACCCGGCTGATCCTCGACGCCGATGTAGTTGCCCAGCGACTGGCTCATCTTCTGCGTGCCGTCGGTGCCGACAAGCAGCGCGTGGGTCATGATCGACTGCGGCGGCTTGCCCCACTGCTCCTGCAGATCGCGGCCGACCAGCAGGTTGAACTTCTGGTCGGTGCCGCCGATCTCGCAGTCGGCGTCGATGACAACGGAGTCGTAGCCCTGCAGCAGCGGGTACATCAGCTCCTGCAGGGAAATCGGCGTCTGCGAGGCGTAGCGCTTGGAGAAGTCGTCGCGCTCGAGGATCTGCGCGAGCGTGGCGCGCGAGGCGAGCTCCAGCAGGCCGTTGGCGCCGAGCTCGCCCAGCCACTCCGAGTTATGGCGGATCTCGATGCGATCCATGTCCAGGATCTTGGCGAACTGGCGCATGTAGTCGGCCTCGTTGGCCTTGATCTGCTCGACCGTCAGCATCGGGCGGGTCTTCGATTTACCCGAGGGATCCCCGACACGCGCGGTGAAGTCGCCGATGATCAGGACCGGCAGGTGCCCGGCGTCCTGGAACGCCCGCAGCTTGGACAGCACGACCGACCAGCCGAGCGTGACGCTGCCCGCAGTCGGGTCGACGCCGAGCTTGATCCGCAGCGGTCGACCGGCGGCGGTCGCCTCGTCGAGGCGCTTCGCGAGGGCGCCCTCGGGGAGCACATCGACGGCATTGCGCAGCAGGGGGCGAAGGTGATCCGACATTCAGCACCGGAGAATACCCACGCCGGCGGTGCGGGCGCGGGATACCATGGGCGAGTGCCCGCTCGGGCGCCCGTCATATGGCCCGCCGCAAACCGACTCTCCGCCGCTACGGACGCCTCGTCCTCGAACTGCCGGACCAGCCCGGTCCCGTCGACGACCCCCGCCGTCGCCACTGGCGCTGGCTCCGGGTCTCGGTCATCGCGTTCCTCGTCGGCCTCGTCTTCGCCTCTGCCGCGACCTACGGCTTCGTCACCGCCATCACGACGAATCTGCCCGACCTCCGGCAATTCGACGGGCGCACCACGAGCCTCGCGCAGGATGGCTCCATCTGGGTGACCGGTGAGACGGGCACGCCACGTCGAATCGCCATCCTCCGCTCCGACCAGTCGCGCGTCATCGTTCAGAGCAGCGACATCTCGAAGGTCATGAAGGACGCCGTCGTCGCGGTTGAGGACAAGCGCTTCTATGCGCACAACGGCGTCGACCTCCCGGGCATCGCCCGCGCGCTCTTCAACCGGTTCTCGTCGGGCACCAACGAGGGCGCCAGCACGATCACGCAGCAGCTCGTCAAGAACACCTACCTCACCAGCACGCAGAC
>JBPCSK010000566.1:0-1607 GCA_051007275.1 Gaiellales bacterium
ACGACGGAGATGCCGTCGGCGTACGCGAGGTTCGCGACGGTGCCGATGCCGCACGTCAGATCGATCAGCGATGCCGGCGGACGCTCGCCGAGGTGCAGGACGAGGCGCGTGATCGACGCCGATGCGCGCCGCACGCACGGCCCTGCGCTGAGGGCCGACGCCGACTTCGACCGTCGCGACGCGCTGTCGGGCGCCACCGATTCGGGCCGGCTCGGCGAGGCCGACCTCGTGCTGCTGTCCGAGCCCAGCTCGGACACCGCGATCCTGCAAACCCGCGACGAGGCCGAGCAGTGGCCCCTCGTCTCGGAGCGCATCCGCGCGGCGCGCTCGGTGACCGCGCGTGGCGGGCGCACGATCTTCGTGCTGCCCACGCACATGCTCGATGCCCGCACCGAGCAGTCGAACGCGATGCGTCGCCAGCCCGACGCGGCGGCCGAGCGGCGCGAGTGGAGCGCCGATCTCGAGGCCGTGATCGAGGTGCCCACCTCGCGCTCGCCGGTGAGCTCCACGATGCTGATCTTCCATCCGGGCGGCTCGCGCAAGCGCGAGGAGCGCGTGCTGTTCGCCTCGCTCGTCCCCGACTGCGACAGCACCGACGGCGTGCGCCAGCTCCTGCAGGTGCTGCGCAGCGAGCTGTGGAGCCCCACCGACATCCTGTCGATCGAGGGCGTCGCGCGCACGTCGGCGCTGATCGAGCGCGCCGACCTGATGCAGGGCGACGGCAACCTCTCGCCCCAGCACTGGTGGCGCGTCGCCTTCGCCAACCACACGGAGCAGCTCGACGCGCTCCTCGCCGACGACCAGCACGAGTTCGACCGCGCGATCCGACGCACGGAGCGCGCGATCGATGCCGCCGCGCGCTTCTCGGCACGCGCCGAGCGACCGCTGCCCGACCCCGTCGTGTGGATACCGCTGCGCGAGCTGGAAGACGCCGAGCTCATCCACTCCATCGCCGCCACGCCGCAGCCGATGCCGGTCCGCCGCGAGATCGGGGAGCCCCTGCTGCGCCTCGACCGTGGCGCGATCGCGAGCCCGCTCGACGTTGAGGAGCTGCAGGTCGGCATCGACGAGGTCCGCCCGGAGAGCCGGCTCGAGGAGGGCGACGTCGTGTTCTGGCATGCCTCGCGCTCGCGGCTGAGCACGCGCATCATCGATGGTGGCGACCGCCTCGCCCTGCTGCGTCCGGGTCGCGCGCTGCGCATCACCACTCGCGGTCGACGAGCCGGACTCTCCCCCGCCCTGCTCGCCTTCGCCCTCGAGACCAGCGCCACGACGACCGCCCGCTCCTCCTCGATCCGCTCCTCTGCCACGCTCGGCTTCCCCGTCGCGTCGGCCGAGCAGCCGCTCCCCGAGGCGATCGGCTGGGCGAGCGCCACCTTCGGCGACCTCGCCGACAGCATCGCCGAGCTGCGACGCCTCGAGCTTGAGGCCACTGCCCTCGCGCAGCGGACGGCTGCGCTGCGTCGCGACGCCGCGGTGTTCGGGAGCACGGGTGCCGTGCGGGCTCGCCTTGGGCGGGCTGAGCGGCGCGACACCGCACCGTAAGGTTTCTGCCCCCGCGGCCGACATGCTCGCGACAGGCGCTGCAGGCAGCCTCCACCGACACC
>JBPCSK010000567.1:0-12794 GCA_051007275.1 Gaiellales bacterium
GTGGGGGGGGTGGGCGGGGGGGGGCCCCCCCCCCCCCCCCGCCCACGTCATGTCCCGAAGGGGTCAGACCCTTCTGGGACACTCGTGGCGCTGTCGTTACCGAGTTGGGCTGTCATGTCCCAGAAGGGTCTGACCCCCTCGGGACATCACGGCGTGCGTGATCAGCGTTGCTGGAGTGCGGTGAAGCGCCGAGGCGGATGTCTACTCCCTGCCGAGTGCTCCTTGAGGACGGTGCGTTGGTCCGAAGGGGTCAGACCCCGTTGTCGCACTCCGCCACCTTCCGGTCTCTTCGATCTTCCGCATCTGCTCCATGCAACAACGGGGTCTGACCCGTGGGCGCAATCCGTCTCTTTCGTGTTCGGTCAAGTGCCATGGCGGTGCGTGGCTCTGGCTGAGCGAGTCGCTTTTGCATGCAAACGGCCGGAATCGGTCGCTTGCATTCGGGCAGCAGGTCTGGTTTTGTACGCAATCGATGGGGAGCGCGGAGACGACGATTGCGGGGACCAACGCCGAGCGCGTCTACGAAGACCTGCGCGCGCTGATCATCGGCGGCGACTACGCCCCCGGTGAGCGGCTGCGCGCTGAGGCGCTCGCCGCGCGGTTCGGCACGTCGCGTACCCCGGTGCGCGAGGCGCTGATGCTGCTCGAGGGCGATGGGCTCGTGGAGATCGAGCCACGTCGCGGTGCCGTCGTGCGTGCGTTCGATCCCGCTGACCTGGTCGACCTCTACGAGGTGCGCGCCGTGCTCGAGGCGCGCGCCGCCGCGCTCGCCGCCGCGCGCGTCACGGCAGAGCAGCTCGTCGAACTCGATGCCGCCTGCGACCGCGCCGAGGGTCTGACGGGCACGACCGCGCGCACCGTCGACACGCTGATCGCCGCCAACGAGGACTTCCACGGGATCGTCATCGAGGCCGCGGGCAGCCGGCGCCTGAACGGCGCGCTGCGGACGGTGGCGGGCATCCCGCGTCCGTTCAAGACCGTCTTCTGGAACGACGCGGCCGAGCGCGCCCGCTCGCTGGCCGCCCACCGTGAGATCGTCGCCGGCCTGCGCGCCGGTTCGGCCGATCGCGCCGAGAGCGCGATGCGCCTGCACGTCCTGAATGCACGAGACTTCCTGATCGAGGTGATGGATTGAGCGAGACCGAGAACACCGCCGGCCCGCTGGAGGGCGTACGCATGATCGAGTTCGGCCAGCTGCTGGCCGGGCCGTACTGCGCGTCCCTGATGGCGGACTTCGGCGCCGAGCTGATCAAGGTCGAGGCGCCTCCGGCGGGCGACCCCATGCGCGTCTGGGGCCGCGAGCAGGTGAACAACCACACGCTGTGGTGGCCGAGCCTCGCCCGCAACAAGAAGGTCGTGACGCTGAACCTCCGCGAGCCGGAGGGGCAGGAGCTCGCGCTTGAACTGATGGCGAAGGCCGACGTCGCACTCGAGAACTTCAGCCCCGGCACCATGGAGAAGTGGAACATCGGGCCGGATACGGCGCTCGAGAAGAATCCGCGCCTGATCTACGCCCGCGTCTCGGGCTACGGCCAGACCGGGCGCTATCGCGACCGCGTCGGCTTTGCCGCCGCCGGTGAGGCGATGGGTGGCCTGCGCTACTTCAACGGCTATCCCGACCAGGCGCCGCCGCGCTCCGGCATCTCGCTCGGCGACACGCTCGCCGCCAAGCAGGCGTTCGAGGGCATCCTGATGGCGCTCTACTGGCGTGACGCGCGGGGCGGCGGCAAGGGCCAGGTGATCGACGCTGCCATCGTCGACGCGTGCTTCGCGATGACCGAGTCGACGATCACCGAGTACGGCCTGACCGGCGTCGTGCGCGAGCCGTCTGGCTCGTACCTGTCGAAGATCGCGCCGTCGAACGTGCACAAGTCGAAGGACGGGAAGTGGGTCGTGATCGCTGCGAACCACGACTCGCTGTGGAAGCGCCTCGCGGCGCTGATGGGCCAGCCCGAGCTCGCCGAGGACGAGCGCTATGCCACGCATCGCGCCCGCGGCGAGCACGAGCACGAGCTGTACGCGATGATCGACGAGTGGGCGGCCGGCTACACGGCCGCCGAGCTCGACTCGATGCTCGCCGAGGCCAACGTCGTGTCCGCCGGGGTCTACTCGGCGGCCGACATGTACGACGATCCGCACTTCCGCGAACGCGGGCTGATCGTGGATCTGGAGGACCCCGAGATCGGCACCATGCCGGTTCCGGGCATCACCCCGAAGCTCTCCGAGACGCCGGGCCACATCAAGTGGGGCGGCAAATGGGAGGTCGGGGCGGACAACGAAGAGGTCTGGTGCGGACTGGTCGGGCTCTCACAGAGTGAGCTCGGTCGCCTGCAAGAGGCCGGGATCGTCTAGCGTAATGACCTGCAAGAGGAGAGAAAGGACGGACTCGTGGCGTATCGCCTAGGAGTGGACGTCGGTGGCACCTTCACCGACCTCTTCCTCGTCAATGACGAGGACGGAACACAGCATCGGGTGAAGACCCCGTCGACACCGAGTGACCCTTCCCAGGGTGTGCTCAATGGTGTCGCGCGCATTTGCGAGACGGCGGGCATCACGCCCGGTGATCTCAGCAACATCATGCATGGCACGACCGTCGCAACCAACGCCGTGCTCGAGGGCAAGGGCGCACGCGTCGGTCTGATCACGACGCAGGGCTTCCAGCAGATCCTGCATCTGGCACGCTCGCAGACGCCGGGCCCGCTGGCTGGCTGGATCATCATGCAGAAGCCCGAGCCGCCGGCGACGCTCGCCGACACGCGCGAGGCTGTCGAGCGCATGGGTCCGCGTGGCGAGACCGTCGTGCCCGTGGACGAGAAGCAGGTCGAGGGGATCGTCAAGGACCTGGTCGATAGCGGCGTCGAGTCGCTCACGATCGGCCTGATCAACTCGTACATCTCGAACAAGCACGAGAAGCAGATCGGCGAGATCGTCGAGCGTCTCTACCCGGGCTTCCCGGTCACCCTGTCCTCGGACGTGGTGCCGGAGTTCCGTGAGTACGAGCGCACCCTCACCGCGTGCATGAACTCGTTCGTGCGCCCGAAGGTGCAGGCGTACGTCGATCGTCTGGACGACGAGCTGAAGAAGGGTGGCGCGGTCTGCGACATCAACATCCTTCGCTCCGACGCCGGCCTGATGACGACGCGCGAGGCGGGTCGCAACCCGATCTACGGCGTGCTGTCCGGTCCGTCCGGCGGTGTTGCGGGCGCCCTTGCGGTGTCGGTCCGTGCCGGGTACCCGAACATCCTCACGTTCGACATGGGCGGCACGTCGACTGACGTGGCGCTCTGCGAGAACGGTGAGCCCACGATCGGTCGCGACACCACCATCGGGCAGTTCCGCCTGAAGGTTCCGTCGATCAACGTGCACACCGTCGGCGCAGGTGGCGGCTCGATCGCCCACGTGCCGGAGCTGACGAAGGCCCTACGCGTCGGTCCGCAGTCCGCGGGCGCTGAGCCGGGTCCGGCGGCGTACGGCAAGGGCGGCACCGAGCCGACCGTGACCGACGCCAACGTCGTCGTCGGCCACCTCCCGCCGCGCCTCCTGGGCGGCGAGATGACGCTCGACGTCGAGGGCTCCGTCAAGGCCGTCGCCAAGATCGGCGAGGCCATCGGCCTCGAGACCGACGCGGCTGCCGAGGGCATGCTCGCGATCGTCAACGAGAACATGGCGGGCGCACTGCGCCTCGTCTCCGTGCAGCGTGGCTACGACCCGCGCGACTTCGCGCTCGTCGCCTTCGGCGGCGCTGGTCCGCTGCACGCGAACGCGGTGGCCGAGCTGATGGGGTCCTTCCCCGTCATCGTGCCGCCGAGCCCGGGCCTGCTCTGCGCGATCGGCGACCTCGTCGCCGAGTTCCGCAACGAGTTCGCCCAGACGATCGTCACCCCGATCGAGGACGTCAAGGCCGAGGATGTGGCTGCGGTCCTGGAGGACCTCGGCAAGCGCACCCGCGACTGGATGACCGCCGAGGGCATCGACGAGAGCGGTCAGCGGATCACGTACCTCGCGGACATGCGCTATGTCCTTCAGGGCTACGAGATTCCGGTGCCCGTGAGCCTCGATGACGTCAAGGCCGGCAAGCTGGACGGCCTCGGCTCCACCTTCGACGCCATGCACGAGCAGCTGTACGGCTTCAAGATGGACGACGCCAAGCAGGAGATCGTGAACCTCCGCTGCATCGGCAACGGTGCGGTGCCGAAGATGACGTTCCCGTCGGCCACTCCGGCCGCCAATGACGGCTCGAACGCCATCGTCGAGGATCACGAGATCGTGTTCCAGGGGAAGAAGATCCCGACCAAGATCTACGACCGTTCCAAGATGACCCCGGGCGCCACGTTCGACGGCCCGGCCATCGTCACCGAGTTCGACTCGACGACGGTCGTCCTTCCCGGCTACACGGCCGAGATGGACGAGTTCTACAACATCCTGATCAACCCGAAGGCCTAGGGAGGAGGACTCATGGCAACGACGACAGACGAACTCCGCATTGCGGATATCCCGACCGACATCAACATCGATCCGGTCACGCTCGACATCATCGAGGGCGCACTCAAGAGCGCCCGCTATGAGATGGACGCCGTGCTCTTCCGCTCGGCGATGAGCCCGGTCATCCGCGAACAGCACGACGAGTTCCAGATGATCACCGATCCCCGCGGCCGCATGGTCGTGGGCCAGTTTGGCGCCTACATCAACGAGATGATGGCCGACTGGGACCAGGGCATCTACGAGGGCGACGTGATCCTCTGCGCCGACCCGTTCAAGTGCTCCGCGTCGATCTCGCACACGAACGACTGGCTCGTGCTCGTCCCGATCTTCCATTCGGGCGAGCTGGTCGGCTGGGCCTCCCAGTTCGGTCACATGATGGACGCCGGTGGCCGCCTTCCGGGCTCGCTGCCGACGAACGCCAAGACGATCTACGACGAGGGGCTCATCATCCCCCCGATCAAGGTCGTCGAGAAGGGCGAGATCCAGAAGCCGGTGCTCGACCTGATCCTGAACAACATGCGCAACGCGGCGATGAACCGCGCCGACCTCTTCGCTCTCGTGGCCGGGTGCCGCGCAGGTGAGAAGCGCGTGCAGGAGCTGTGCGATCGCTTCGGCAAGGAGACCTACCTGGCCGCGTGCCAGGCGCTCCTCGACCGCACGTACGCGGCGATGAAGCAGCTGATCAACTGGGCCATCCCGGAGACGCCGCAGTCCTTCGAGGACTACGTCGACGACGACGGCCTGGGCAACGGCCCGTTCAAGATGAAGCTGACGATCTGGCGCGAAGGCGACCACGCCTTCTTCGACTGGACCGGCACGGATCCGCAGGCCATGGGACCGGTGAACTTCTACCTGTCCGAGGGCATGCTGAAGATGTTCATCGGCATCTACCTGATCATGGTCAACGACCCGCAGGTGCTGTTCAACGACGGCTTCTATCCGTTGCTGCACATCATCACGCCGGAGGGCTGCCTTCTGCGTCCGAGGTTCCCCTCGGCGCTCGGCTGCCGCACCCACGCGCTGGCGCGCATGTTCGACGTGCTCGGCGGCGCCCTGTGCAAGCAGGCTCCGGAGATCAACACCGCAGCGGGCTACGGCACCTCGCCGTACATGCTGTACTCGGGTTGGGGCGAGAAGGGTGACTTCTTCTTCGCCATGGAGATCCTGTACGGCGGCATCCCCGGTCGTCCGATCGGCGACGGCATGGACGGCCACTCGTGGTGGCCGCTGTTCGAGAACATCCCCACCGAGTATCTCGAGACGTACTACCCGCTGCGCGTCGACGGGTACACGACGATCACCGACTCCGGCGGTCCGGGCCTCCATCGTGGCGGCAACGGCGTCGAGAAGCGGTACATCTACCTCGAGCCCGGTGAGGTCTCGATCCATGACGACCGCTGGCTGACCCGCCCGTGGGGCGTGCTCGGCGGCCTGCCGGGCGACCGCTCGGAGAAGATCCTCAAGCGCGCCGACGGCACCGAGGAGCGGCTGCCGTCGAAGTGCGACGAGGTCCAGGTCCAGCCGGGTGACATGCTGGTCTACCGCACCGCTGGTGGCGGCGGCTGGAAGGATCGTCTCGACCGCCCGGTCGAGGCCGTCCAGAAGGACGTCTCCTACGGTCTGGTGTCGGCGGCCTTCGCGAAGGAGGGCTACGGCGTCGTGATCGCCGCCGACGGCTCCGTCGACGAGGCAGCCACGGAGGCCGAGCGGGCGAAGCAGCGCGAGGAGCGCGGCGAGCCCCTGGCCTTCGATTACGGCCCGCCGCTCGCAGAGGTCATCGCGAACTGCAAGGCCGAGACCGGTCTCGAGCCCCCGACCCCCGCAGTGCCGCTGCGCTGGTCGCCGCTCGAGGACGGCGAGGCCGCGCAGCGTCGCGTGCGCGAGGCCGACGGCATGTCGCCAGAGATCGTCAAGACCTGGTGAGCACGCACGGCAATGAGACCGATGCGTTCTACGCAGAACGCGGTTTCGGGAAGGCCGCCGGCTTCGGCCGGCGGCCGGTCCTGATCCTGGTCGACATTCAGATGGGGTTCACGGATCCGGCGTCGCCGCTCGGCGGCGACTACTCGGAGCTCGTGGCCGAGAACAAGCGGCTCGTCGACGTCTGTCACGCCAAGGGCGTGCCGTGCGTCTTCACGACCGTGTACTACGACAAGGCCCCGGCGCAGGCTGCCGCGGTCTTCCAGGCGAAGGTGCCGTCGCTGCTCGTCCTCGAAGAGGGCTCGGAGTGGGCGGAGATCGATCCGCGTCTGGGCATGGATGAGCGCGACACCCTCGTCGTCAAGCAGTTCGCATCGGGCTTCTGGGGGACGAATCTCGGCTCGCTGATGGCGTCCTGGCAGGCCGATACGGCGATCGTCACGGGCGTGACGACGTCGGGCTGCGTCCGAGCGACGGTCGTCGATGCGCTGCAGCACGGGTATCGCGTGGTCGTGCCCCGTGAGTGCTCGGGCGATCGCGCCCCGGGCCCGCACGAGGCGAACCTGTTCGACATGAACCAGAAGTACGCCGACGTCCTCCCGAACGACGAGGTCGTGGCGTACCTGGAATCGCTGCCGGCGCAGAAGCCGGCGGTCTGACGACGCGAAGGCCTCGAGGTGGCTCGGTCGGAAACGACCGATTCACCTCGAGGCCATCGCGTCGCTTGGTTCCAAGGAGTCTGAAGTCGGCGCCCCTGGTCGCGGGGTTGATCAACCTAGGCGACGGGATCACCTTGAGGTGAATCGGTCGTTTCCGACCGAGCCACCTCAAGGTGGTCCCGTCGTCACACGCCCGCGTCGCGCAGAATCGCCCGCGCGCGGAACGCCACGGGGTAATCCACGAAGGTGCCGTCGTCGAGCTTGATCGACGAGATGCCCTGCGCCTCGGCCTGCTCGAAGGCCGCGATCACCTCGCGCGCCCACGCGATCTCACGCTCGCTCGGCGCGAACACCTCGGCGACGACCGGGAGCTGCTGCGGGTGGAGGACCATCTTGCCCTGAAACCCAAGGCGCTTGGCCCACTGCGACGACGTGCGCGTGCCCTCGTCATCGGTGAGACCGAGGAACGGCCCGTCGATCGGCCCCTCGAGGCCGGCGGCACGCGCCGCGAGGACCAGCTGGCTGCGCACGTGGAAGAGCTCGTAGCCGTCGGGCGTGAGCTCGACGCCAAGGTCGTGCGACAGGTCGGCCGGCCCGAGCAGCAGCGTGCGCAGGCGCGGCGAGGACGACGCGATGTCAGAGGCCGCGAGGACGCCCCTGGCGGTCTCGATGATCGCGATCAGGTGGATTGATCCGGCCTCGACGCCGTGGGCCTGCTCGAGCGCGTCAAGGCGCGCGGCGACGTGGCGCACCTGGTCGCCCGACTCCACCATGGGGACCAGCAGCCCGGCGAGGCGCGGGAGGGAGCCACCAAGGGCATCGAGGTCGCCCTCGCAGAACTCGGTGTCGACGCCGTTGATGCGCACGTGCACGTTGGCGCCCTCGACCGAGGGATCCCGCAGCGTCTCGGTGACGACGGCGCGTGCGGCCGCCTTCTCGGTCTGGGCCACGGCATCCTCGAGGTCGAGGCACACGGCGGAGGCGCCAATGCCGATCGCCTTGAGCGACCGCTTCGGGTCATTGGCGGAGGCGAACATCAGGGTGCGGATCGGTGCGCTCATGCGGGCTTCCTCTGTTGACCGAAGGATTCTGTGGAAGTATTGCCGGTGATGAGCGCCACCGCACCCAGACTGACCGGCAGGCGAGGCGCGGTCGCCGCGGTCGCCGTCAGCTGCAGCGCGCTGATGATGGGTGCCTACGCGAACCTCTCGATCGCGCCGATCGCACCGCTCGTGCGGGCCGACCTCGGCATCAGCCTCGCCGGCATGGGACTGATCACCTCGGCGATCTTCCTCGGCGCAGCGGTGGCGAGCGGTCCATCCGGCCACCTGACGGACCGGTTGGGTGCCGTGCGGCTGCTCGCCATCGCGATGGTCGCCGTCGCGGTGACTGAGCTCCTCGCCGCCTCATCGCCCTGGGTGTGGCTCTTCGTCGTCGCCATGTTCGGCGTTGGTCTGGGGTACGGGTGCATCACGCCACCGACGAACGTGATCGTGCGCGGCGCCGCCGACGGCGCCAACCAGGGCCTCGTGATGAGCGCCAAGCAGATCGGCGTGACCCTCGGCGGCCTGATCGCGGGGTTGACGCTGCCTGCGCTGGCGGATGCCTTCGGCTGGCGCATGTCGCTTCTCGCACCGGTTGCCGGCGCGCTCGTCGTCGCAGCGCTCGTGGTGATCACGCGCAACAACCTCAACCACCAGATCGGTCCGCGTGCGCACCACGCCAAGGTGATGGAGAAGATCAGCATCCGTGGCACGTGGCGGCTCGGAGTGGGTGCCTTCGGCTTCCTGATGGCTGGCGTCCAGCAGGGCTTCATGGCGTACACCACGCTGTTCCTGACCGAGGCGCATGGCTACGATCTGGCGATCGCCGGCGTGTCGTTCGCCGTGATGATGGTCGGCGGCACGGTGGGACGGCTCGGCTGGGCCGTGATCTCGGATCGCTGGTTTCGCCACAATCGGTGGACGGGGCTGCTCCTGACGTCGCTCGTCGCCGCCGTGGGCCTGATCGGCATGGCTTTCCTACCCACCGGACCGCTGCTGTGGCCGTGCTTCGTGCTTGTCGGGCTCTCCAGCATCGGCTGGAACGGCGTGTTCCTCGCGCTCGTCGCGAACTCCGTGCCCGCGACGCACGTGGGGCGACTTTCCGGCTGGTCGCTGCGCTGCGTGTTCTCGGGCGTCGTGGTGATTCCCCCGATCCTCGGCTTCCTGGCAGAGCATTGGGGTTGGAGTGCGGCGTGGATCTTCGCCGCGACGATCACCGTGATCGCAGGTCTTGGCATGTACTTCGGCGCCCGCGGCGGGGTAAACCCACACCGAGCGTAGGGTTTGACCGGGCTGCCGAGGGCGGCGATACTTTCTCCACTGCGAGACGGAGGAGAGAGCCATGCGCGCAGCGCGATTTCATGAGTTCGGCGGCATCGACAAGATCGTCGTCGAGGATGTCGAGGATCCGAAGCCGGCACCGAACGAGGTGCTCATCAAGGTGGGGGCGTGCGCGCTCAACCACCTCGACGTGGACTTCCGCGAGGGCATCTCGCGCTTCCCGGTCGATCCCGGTGGGGTGTTCGGCCTCGAGCTGGCCGGCGAGATCGTCGAGGTCGGCAGCGACGTGTCGAGCGAGTGGAAGGTGGGCGATCGCGTTGCGCCGTACCTCATGGGCATCGACCTGAACAACCACTACGCCCGCACCGGCCGCGAGAATCTCGCCGCCATTGACTTCATCGGCATCACGCGCCCCGGCGGCTACGCCGAGTACAGCGCGGTCCCCGAGAGCCACCTCGTCCGCATCCCGGATGGCCTGTCCTACGCGGATGCCGCTGCCACGCAGATTGCGTTCGGCACCGCCTTCCACATGCTCTTCACGCGCGGGCGCCTGGCGATCGGCGAGACGGTGCTGATCAACTCGGTCGGCTCGGGCATCGGCTCCGCCGCTGTGCAGCTCGCCGCGATGAGCGGAGCGCGGATCATCGGCACGTCGTCGGGCGACGACAAGCTCGAGGCCGCGACGAAGTTCGGCATGCACCACGGCATCAACTACACCAAGCAGGACATCGTCGAAGAGGTCATGCGCATCACCGATGGTGCTGGCGCGCACCTGACGTACGAGCACGTGGGTGGGGACCTCTTCACCGCGGGGCTCCATTCGCTTGGCAAGGACGGTCGCCTCGTGACGTGCGGTGGTCACTCTGGCGAGGTCGTGCCGGTCGACATGATTCCCCTGTTCCGCATGCAGTGGCAGATCATCGGCTCGTTCACCTACACCAAGGGCGAGTACGAGACGGTCATGCAGATGGTCGCGGATGGTCGTCTGAAGCCGCTGGTTGACACCGAGGTGCCGCTGGAGGACATCCGCTCGGCGTTCGAGCGCATGGAGAGCCGCGGCCACTTCGGCAAGATCGTGGTGGTTCCGTGATCGCACGGGAGCTCGCACGCTGGGTCCTCGACCTGAAGTACGAGGACATCGATGCGGATACGGAGGCCTACTGCCGCGAGCTGATCCTCGATCACCTCGGCACGGCCGCTCGCGGTGGCGTGATGGAGAACATGCCGAGCGTCGATGCGACGCTCGCGTGGCTCGGTGCCGACTCTGGCGCGGTCCTCACGGCCGTGGTTGGCAAGGCGCCGGTCCGGCCCGAGTGGGCGGTGTTCACCAACTCCATCGCCGCGCACTCCGTGGAGCTCGACGACACGCACTCCGCGTCGTCGCTGCATCCGGCCGTCGTCGTGATCCCCGGTGCCCTCGCGGCGGCGGAGGTCGAGGGCTCGTCGGGCCGCGACGTGATCGCCGCGATCGTGGCGGGCTACGAGGTGGCATGCCGCCTCGGACGCGCGCTGACGGCCAAGGAGGTCTACGCCAAGGGCTTCCACCCGACGGCGATCGTCGGTGCGTTCTCGACGGCTGCTGCCGTCGGCAGGCTGATCGGCCTCAGCGAGGAGCAGCTCGCCCACGCCTTCGGCATCGCCGCGAGCCAGGCCGCGGGGCGCACCGAGTTCCTGTCGGAGGGCGCGTGGACGAAGCGCCTGCATCCGGGCTGGTCGAGCCACGCCGGCTACATCGCCGCGCACCTCGCCAAGAACGGCTTCACGGGGCCGCTGCTGCCGTTCGACGGCCGTGACGGTCTGCTGCGCGGGTATGGCTCCGAGGAGAATCTCGCGCGTCTCACGCAGGGTCTTGGGCAGCCGTTCGAGCTGTCGATCACGAGCGTCAAGCCGCACGCCTGCTGCCGCTACAACCAGGGGCCCATCGATCTCGCGATCGCCCTGCGAGCGGAGCACGGCATCGGCCCCGACGACATCGCGTCAATCGAGGTCGGGGTTGTCACGGCTGCCATCGGCATCGTCGTCGAGCCCCGGGATCGCAAGGTGCGCCCGACGAACGACGTCGACGCGCAGTTCTCACTGCCGTACGCGGTTGGCCTCGGCATCGCCAAGGGCCAGGCCTCGCTCGACGAGTACGCCACCGAGGCACTCGGCGATGCGGCGGTGCTCGCCGTCGCCGAGAAGACGGTGGCGATCGTGAAGCCCGAGTTCGACGCGCAGTACCCGGATATCTGGCCGTGCGACATGACGATCACGACGACCGATGGTCGCACGCTGACGGCATCGCTCCAGCACGCCAAGGGCGACCCGGAGAACAAGCTCGGGTACGACGGCATGTGCGCGAAGTTCCGCTCGCTTGCCTGCAGCGTGTTCGACGACGCGCAGATGGACGCGATCATCGCGGCAGTCGATCGGATCGCCGACGACGGCGTCGGGCCGGTCGCGGCTGCCGTGACGCGCTAGGTGGTTGGTGGCTGATCGCCATTGACGACGTGAAGGCCTTGAGGTGGCTCGGTCCGCATGGACCGATTCACCTCAAGGTCATCGCGTCGCGTTGTGCCAGGAGTCTGGGCCGTCACGGCTACTGGCGGCGAGGCGGATCAATGCACGCGTGGTGGGTCGACGCCGGCGTGGCACGTTGATGGGTCGCGGTTGACGACGCGAAGGCCTTGAGGTGGCTCGGTCCGCATGGACCGATTCACCTCAAGGTCATCGCGTCGCGGGGCTCCTCGACCCGCGAGAGTTGACCCCACTGCTGGCGTGGTTGATCCACCAAGGCGACGGGATCACCTCGAGGTGAATCGGTCGTTGCCGACCGAGCCACCTCGAGGTGGTCCCGTCGTCACTCGTAGATCGCGGCCAGGCCCTCGTCGCCGTAGCCGTCGATCGTCGGGAGGCCGTCCGGCCGCTCCCAGGGGGCGCGGCTGTTCCAGAAGATGTGCGCCTCGACGCGCAGGCCGGTCTCGTCGTCGAGCGTGGTGGAGCTGAAGTACAGGAGCGGATCCTCCGGGATCCGGAACAGCAGGTACGTACCGCACGTCGAGCAGAAGCCGCGCTCACCGCCCGTCTCGCTGGTCGGACCGGCGAACCAGTGCACGAGCTCCTTGCCCTGCTGGAACGTGAAGCCGTCCGCGTCGCACGCGGTGAATGACGAGGGGCCGCCGGCCATCTGGCGGCACTCGCGGCAGTGGCACGTGTTGATGGGGCGGATCGGCTCGGGGGCGGAGTAGCGGACGCCGCCGCAGATGCAGCCGCCGGTGCGGGTGGAGGACATGCGGGGAGTGTAGGCGGCGCGATCAGGGGCGGCCCGCTCGTGGGGGAGGACACCACATCCGCGCGGGTGTCATGTCCGCTCTGCACAAGCAGCGGCCCTGGATCAAGGGGACATGACACCCGCGCGGATGTGGTGTCC
>JBPCSK010000568.1:0-12755 GCA_051007275.1 Gaiellales bacterium
ATGCGCGCGCCACGCAAGCCGATCAACCGCGATGCATGTCCCGGAGACCACCGCGAGCCGGCCTCCGCGCTCGCTCAGCGGCGCAGCGGCCTGACTCGCCGAGGAGAGCCGACGCGCGGATTCGAACCGCGGACCCCTTCATTACGAGTGAAGTGCTCTACCAACTGAGCTACGTCGGCGTACGGCCGGAAGCGTAATCCCCCCGAGCCGGGCTCTGCGTCACTTCGGCAGCGTGTCTGCAGCCGGGGTCGGCAAGGCCGGGACGACGTCGCCACCGCGCATCTGGCACGTCATCACGAGCTCGACCGAGGAGTTCATGGCGAGCCCCTGGCAGCCGATCGCGGCGCGAGCACACAGGCCCGCCTGCCCGAACACCTCGACGAGCAGCTCGGTGGCGCCGTTGATCACCCGCGGCTGCTCCTCGAATCCCGGGGCCGAGTTGACGTACCCGGTGAGCGTGATCATGCGGACCACGCGATCGAGCGAGCCGAGCGCGAAGGCCATCACGCGAAGCGACTCGATGCACGCCACCCGCGCAGCCTCGCGCGCCTCGTCGATCGACACGTCCAGCCCGACGATGCCCGGCAGGTAGGCGGCGCCATCGCGCGTGGCGACCGTGCCCGAGAGGTGCAGCAGATCGCCGTGGGCAACGTGCGACACGAACATCGCGCCCGACGGATCCTCCTGGCCGTACATCGCCGCGAGATCCACGTCGAGGATCCCGAGCGCCGTGGCGCGCGCGTGCGCGCCCACTAGTGGTGCGCGGTCGGCACCACCACGACCGGGCAGGCGGCATGGCCCGTCAGCTGCTGGCCGACCGAGCCCAGCAGCAGACCGGTGAAGCCGCCGTGGCCGCGCGAGCCGATCACGAGCAGGTCGGCCTGCTGCGCTGCGTCGAGCAGCACGGCACCAGGGCCGCCCTCGACAACGTGATGCTCGATCTCGAGACCCGACGGCATCGCGGCCTTGGCGATCACGGCGTCCTGCGCGGCACGACCGTCGGCCTCGAGCTCGTCGATCGGATACGGGGCCGGCAGACCGCCCGGGCTGAGCGCGGTGACGGGAATCGACCAGGCGGTCACGACGCGCAGCGTGTGGCCATGGGCCGCAGCCTCCGCGGCAGCCCACTCCAGCGCGGGAACCGAACGATCCGAACCATCTACGCCAACGACGACAACGCCCATCTCAGGCCTCCTCGGGATTACCCCTGAACTGTACGGCACCTGACGCTGCGGGTTCTCCCGGATTGCGCGTCAGCGCGCCACCTCGCGCACGTCGTCGAGACGGATCGGCAGCTCGCGCTCATCGTCGAAACGCACGATCACGGAATCGGACGGCACGTTGATGCCGCGCACCACACCACGTCCCTCGGGCGTCTCCACGGTGCGGCCGACCGCGGGCGCGCGATCGCGGAACGACTTGTAGACCGGGTGCTCGAAGGCGAGGCAGCAGCGAAGGCGCCCGCAGAGGCCCGTGACGCGGCCGGGATTGACGGGCAGGTCCTGATCCTTGGCCATCCGCAGCGTGATGCGCGTCTCGTGGGCGGGAAAGCGCGTGCAGCAGAGGACGTCGCCGCAGAGGCCGTAGCCGCCAGTCACCCGCGCGCCGTCGCGCGGCCCGACCTGCCGTGCCTCGATCCGGGTGTTCAGCTGCCGACCGACATCCTGGGCGATCGGGCGGAGATCCACGCGCTCCTCGCACGTGTAGCCGATCACGACGCGGCGGCCGTCGAACGGCATCTCCGCACCGTGGACCTTGACGCCACGATGGCGCTTGACGACCTCGCGGCGGAAGACGCGGCGCACCTCGGCCGCGCGCTCCCGCTGCTCTCGCCGCAGCGCGTCGTCTTCGGCCGTGCCCTCGCGCAGCACGCGGAAGACGCGCTCGGGCGCCTTGCCCTCGAGCTCGTGCGCCGGCTGGACGACGCGACCGTACTCCTCGCCGCGCGGCGTCTCGCAGATCACCCGGGCATTCCACGCCAGCTCGTGCCCGTTGGGATCCAGCAGCTCGACCTTGCCGCCGGACTGGAAGACGACGCCGACAACGATCACGCCGTCACCGCCTCACGACGTCGAGCCAGGCCGACCCGCGCGTAGACGGCGGCAAGCGCCAGCGGTCCGTTGATCGGCTGGCCGAGAGCGCGGCGGACGTCGTCGACGTCGGCGAGCGCCTGCTCAAGGCGCGCGCGCGGAATGCGCTCGGCAACCGGCGTCAGCGCGTCGACGGCGAGCCCCGAACCGGTGCGATCGGCGGCGTCGGCCTGCACGACGAGGACGTCGCGGATCACGAGCTGCACCGTGGCGATCACGGCCCGCATCATGTCGGTCTCGGCGCGACGGCGACGGCGACCGGCCGTCGTCTTGCCTGCGGTCTCGATGCGCTTGCGCTCCCGGTCAAGCTCGCGCGACGACGGCAGGCGGTCGAGCCGCTCGAGCTGCGCCGCCGTGACCTGCTCGGCCTCGGCCTCCGCGGCGTCGCCCACCGCCTTGATGCCCGCGTAGGTTCGCTGCACTGCGGCGTCCTCTGCCAGGCCGTCGGTGAGCAGCGCCACGACGTCGCGCTCGACGCCGTCGATCCACGTGCCCACCGCGGCATCGGCGGCGAGGCGATTGGCGAAGGCGAGGTCGCCGCGCGAGCGCGTGCCGATCCGCTGTGCAGCCGTGGCATCAACCCCAGCGGCGGTGAGGCGCTCGGCAATCGCACCGGCCGCCAGCGGCGGGAACGCGATCGGCTGGCAGCGCGACCGGACGGTCGGCAGCACGCGCTGGACATCGTCGGCGATCAGCAGCAGCACGACGTCGCCGGGCGGCTCCTCGAGGGTCTTCAGGAACGCGTTCGCCGCATCGCGGTTGAGGCGGTCGGCCTCGTCGACGATGCCCACGCGGCGCACGGCCTCCTGCGGGCGATAGCGGAGCGCACCCGACAGCTCGTGGACCTGATCGACGAGCAGTGCCTCTCCCTCGGGCTCGATCATCGCGAGATCCGGGTGGCTGCCGGGCACGACGCGACGCACGTCGCAGCCGAGCAGCTCGGCCGCGAACGCGCGGGCCGCGTCGCGCTTGCCCGTACCCGCGGGCCCATGCAGGAGGTACGCATGCGCCGGCTCCCGCAGCGCCGCATTGAGCAGAACCTCGGCACGAGGCTGGCCGGGGAGCGAGAGCGTCACGGGTGCAGCCCCTCGAACGCGTCCCAGATGCGCACCGCCACCTCGTCCTGCGGGCCGCGCGCATCGACGAGACGGATGCGATCCGGCTCGAGCGCGGCCAGCTCGAGGAAGCCCTCGGCGACGCGCGCGTGGAAGTCCGCCCCGGCGGCCTCCATGCGGTCGGGCTCGTCATCGCGGCGGTCGACGCCATGCAGGACGACCGTGCGGGTCGGAAGCACGCCGCCGGTCGCGAACAGCGAGACGTCGCGAATCGGCTCGACCCCGAGACCACGCGCGATGCCTTGATAGACCAGCGAGCTGTCGATGAAGCGATCGCACACCACCCACGCGCCGCGCTCGAGCGCCGGGACGATCACGTCCTGGGTGATCTCCGCGCGCGCAGCGGCGAACAGCAGCGCCTCCGCGCGGTCGCCCATTGAGATCTGCGGATCGAGCAGCACGGCGCGGACGCGCTCGCCCAGCTCGGTCCCTCCCGGCTCGCGACACTGCACGACCTCGAGCCCCATGCTGCTCAGGCGCTCGGCCAGCAGGGCCGCCTGGGTGGTCTTGCCGACCCCGTCGGGGCCCTCGAGGCTCACGAACATGTAACAAGAGTAGTCCGGAGGGCCGATTCCGGCGCACGTCGGAAGGAACGCCGCAGGGAGCGGAGAAGGCACCTCCCGATATGGCTGCTGCAGAGAATCCCTTCCTCCTCGACACCGGCGCGTGGGTCGCCGTCCGCCGACGGCGCTTCGCCGAGCGATTTGCCCTGTGGGGCCTCGTCGCCGGCGGGCTCGTGCTGCTCGCCGTCGTCGCCTGGCTCGGCTTCTCGCTCGTTGGCAAGCTCACCCACGCCTCGTCATCGACTGCGCCGACGAAGGCCGAGGTCGCCGTGCCCGCTCCGCCGATCACGCAGACCCCGCTCGTGGTCTGGAATGGCGTGGGGGCCGACGGCACCGCCGCCGAGGCCGCCCGCCAGCTGATGCTCAAGAAGTATCCGATCGTCAGCGTCGGCGATGCTCCGGACCACAGCTACATGCGGACGTACGTCATGTACAAGGGCAACGACCCCGCCGGCAAGTCGGCCGCCAACGACCTGATCAAGCGGATGCACCTCGACAATGCCGTCGCACAGCCAATGGACGGCGTCCGCAAGGACCAGCTCGCCGGCGCGCGACTGCTGATGATCGTCGCGGACCCGCTCACCAGCCACTAACCGCCCTCGGCGCTTCGGCACGTACCATCAAGGAGTGCGCCCGCTTCCGCGTCTGAGCCCGACTGCCGCCGTGCTGCTGGCGGCACCCGCCATGGTCCTCGCTCTCTGGGGCGTGTTCTTCGGCGCCGGTGGCATCGCCCCGGGTGCGGCCGAGCTGATCGCCGCGAGCACGGCACTCCCCGCAGCGGTCGCGCTCGGCCTCATGGCCGTCGGCCGCTGGCCGTTCTCGCTGCCGAACCGCGCCACGCTCGTCGCCGCGGCCGGACTCGCCCTGTTCGCCGTCGTCGCCGCGCTGTCGGGCTTCTGGTCGCTGTCCCCCGCGCAGTCGGTCTCGACCGCGATCCTCTCGTCCGGCTACCTCGGAGCGCTCGCCCTGGGACTGCTGCTCGGCCCCGCCCTGCGTCGACCCGGCGTCGTCTTCGCCACCGGCCTCACCGCGGTGGCCACCGTCGCCTCCGCCTGGGCGCTGATCGCGCGGTCGTTCTCCGCCACCACCGGCGTCCAGCTGAGCCCGCGCCTCTCGGGCACGCTCACGCTGCCGAATGCGCTCGCGGTGCTGGCCCTGGCCGGCGTCTTCGGCGGCCTTGCGCTCGCTGCGCACCGCGACGTGCGACTGCGGGCCCTCGGCGGCGCGATCGCCGCCGTCAACGCGCTTGCGCTCGTGCTCACCTCGTCGCGCTCGGGGCTCGGCCTGACGGCGATCGGCGTCGTGATCCTCCTGCTGGTGCTGCCGACGCCGCCGCGCATGCGCCTCGCCGGGCTCATCGCGATCATCCCCGCGATCGCCCTCGGCTTCCGCGCCGCACGAAGGACGGCGTTCACGGCGCCGGAGCAGAGCGTGCAGCCGGCCGGGTGGCAGCTGATCGTCTCGACGGTCATCGCCGTGGTGCTCGGTGCCGCGATCGCCGCGGTCTTCCACCGTGTGATGCCCGGCAACGATCCTGACGGTGCGCCCCGGCGCGCCACGCGGCGCACGCTGCTGATCGCCGTCGGCGGCGTCCTGCTGCTCGCGATCGCCGTCATCGTGCGCTCGGGTGGCATCCACGGCACGATCAACGCCATCCGCGCGGGCTTCACCAGCCCGGTCGGGCAGGCCGGCGTCCGCGTCGGCATCGGCTCGAACTACCGCGACCACTGGTGGGCGACTGCGTGGGATGGCTTCAAGCAGGAGCCGTGGCACGGCTGGGGCGCGGGGACGTTCCGCCTGCTCGAGCAGATCACGCAGAACCCGACCCAGGTCACCGACTCGGCGCACAACACGATCCTCGAGGTGCTGGCGGGCGCCGGCCTGCTCGGCGGCATCCCTTTCATCGTCGGCGGAATCGCGCTCGTGGTGATGGCCGTCGCCGGCATCCGCCGCCCGCGCGCCGACGATGCGATCGGCGCCGCCGTGATCGCCATGGCCGCGATCGGCTTCCTCGCCCAGGGCTTCATCGACGTCGACTGGAGCCTCGCCGCGGAGGGGATCATCGTCTACGCCGCGATCGGCGCGATCGCCCCCGCCGACCAGCAGCAGACGCGCATCACGCTGCCGTGGCGACTGATCACCGGCGTGCTCTGCGTCGGGCTCGTCGCCGCGGGACTCCTCGGCATCCCGTTCTGGCTCAGCGCCCGGCAGACCGTGGAGAGCCAAGACCGCATCGTCGACAACCCGACCAGCGCGCTCCAGCTGGCCGCGAGCGCCCATCGCTTCAACCCGCTCGCCGTACCGCCGCTGCTCGCCGAGGCCGATGCCTACGAGGCGCTCGGCGATCACGCGAGCGCGCGCGCCGCACTGGAGGAGGCGATCCGCCACGAGCCGCGCAACTACGAGGCATGGCTGCAGTACGGCACGTACCTCGCCTTCTCGTGGGGCGATGAGAACGCCGGACGCTCGGCGCTGATGTGGGCGGCGAGGCTGTCGGGCGACGACGAGTCGGTGCACGTGGTCCTCGACGCGCTGCCCGTCCCGGCTCCCTGAGTCACACGTGATCGCCGTCGCGCCACTAGAGTGGGACGCCGTGCCCCGTCGCGTCTCCCGTCTTCGCCAGCTCGCCGTCGCAGCCGTGCTCCTGGGTGCGCTGCTGATCGCAGTGCCGTCGGCCAGTGCCGCCAACTGCGGCAAGCAGCTGATCAACGAGTACTTCTTCAGCGGGCACCTCAAGTACCACACGCAGGACTGCTATGCCTCCGCGCTCAAGCAGGTCGATCCGGACGCCCGCATGTACTCGGGCATCATGGGCGCGATTCGCGCGGCGCGGGCTCGAGACAAGGCCGCCGACGAGAAGGCCAATGCGCCAGACCCCGCGCCCGTCGACACGACGCCGATCGACACCGTGCCGACGACGCCGATCGACACGCTGCCCGTCACGACCGCGCCCATGCCGACCGAGACCGTGGAGCCCACCATCACGGCCGAGGCCCGCACCGGGGCGATCCAGACGCAGGCGGCCGTCGACACCTCGTCGTCGCAGCCGGGCGTGCCGCTGCCGGTCATCGTCCTCGGCGGCCTGGCCGCGCTGCTGATGCTGGTCGGCCTCGGCGGGCTCGCCGTGCGCTACCTCGATCGCGGCTACTAGCCCGGCTCACAGTCCTCGGCGCACCCGCCCGATGGGGACTAGGCTCGGACGGCAACCGCGCATCTGGAGGCAGACATGCTGATCACGACCATGAACGACATTCCCGGCTACCGCATCGACGAGGTGCTCGGCGAATGCTTCGGCCTCACCGTCCGCTCCCGCGGCATGAAGGGCCAGCTCGGCGCGGGCTTCAAGTCCATCGTCGGCGGCGAGCTCGGCGCCCTCACGCAGATGCTGCACGAGGGGCGCGAGGAGGGCATTGCGCGCCTCACCGAGGAGGCCGAGAAGATGGGCGCCAACGCGATCGTCGCGATGCGCTTCGACACCGGCGAGATGATGCAGATGGGCACCGAGATCTGCGCCTACGGCACGGCCTGCAAGGTCACGAAGCTCTAGCCATTCTCGGGGCGGACATGTCACCCGCGCGGATGTGGTGTCCGCCCCCACCCGCCGTTCCTGCGCTGGTCGCCGTCTCGCCGGGCGGACGCCACATCCGCGCGGGTGACATGTCCGCCCCTAGACGCGCTTGAAGATCAGGGCGCTGTCGTGGCCGCCGAAGCCGAAGCCGGTTGACATGACGCACTCGGCGTCGGCCGGCTGCGCCGTGCGCACGAGATTGAGCGTCACATCGGGCTCGACGAGATTCGCGTTCGGCGGCAGCTGGTTGCGTGCGAAGCACGCGAGCGTGGCGATCGCCTCGATCGCACCGGCGGCCCCCAGCGTATGCCCGTGCTGCCCCTTGGTCGAGGAGACGGGCGCGTCCGCGAGCCCGGCGAGCCCGAAGGCCAGCGCCTCCGCCGTGTCGCCGACGGGCGTCGACGTGGCGTGGGCGTTGATGTACCCGATCTGCGACGGCGCGACGCCGGCATCGTCCAGCGCGGCGGCGATGGCACGCGCGGGCCCAGCGCCGGTCTCATCGGGGCTCGTCAGGTGCCCGGCATCGCAGGCCTGGCCGTAGCCGATGACCTCGGCATAGATGCGGGCGCCACGCGCACGCGCGTGCTCCAGCTCCTCGAGCACGAGGACGCCCGCGCCCTCGGCCATGACGAAGCCGTCGCGCGCGCCGTCGAACGGGCGTGAGGCGCCCTCCGCGCCGCGCACCAGTGAGGCAACGGCGCCGAGCTTGAGGTAGCCGGCGAGGATCGGCGGGATCACCGCGGCCTCGGATCCGCCCGCGAGCATCGCGTCGGCACGCCCGAGGCGAATGCGCTCGAACGCCCACCCGATCGCGTCCGAGCCGGCGGCGCATGCCGTGGCCGGCGCGGACGTCGGGCCGTGCAGGCCGTTGAGCCGCGTGACGGCCGCAACCGGCGAATTCGTCAGCGCCAGCGGGATGGTGAAGGGGCTCACGCGATCGGCACCACGCTCGCGCAGCGCGTCCTGCGCCTCCATCAGCGTCGCGGCTCCGCCGTGGGCGCAGGCGATGCTCGCACCGATGCGTGCTCCGTCGAGCCCGAGTGCCCCCGCGTCTGCGAGGGCAGTGGCGGCCGCCGTCGCTGCGAAGACGCCAACGCGGTCCATGCGCTTCACCTCGCGCCGGCCGAGCACATCCTCGGCAGCGAAGTCGGGCACCGTCACGGCAGGCACCGGCGGGAGCCCCGGCAGCTCCACCTCGCGCACGGCGCTACGGCCAGCGAGGACGGCATCCCAGAAGCCGTCGACGTCATTGCCGAAGCCCGAGACGATGCCCAGACCGGTGATCACCACGCGGCGCATGGGCGTAGTGTGACGAATGCGCGCCGCGCACGCCGCCTCTCAGGGAGTCTTCAGCATCGTGCGCCACAGTTCCAGTGCACGATTCGCACGACGCCTTGGAGCCTTCACATGACTGACAGCAGCAACAACCTCGAGCCCTGGGAGCCCACCGCCCCGCAGCCCGCGAACCAGCCCGACCCGGTACCCGCAGGCGGCAAGCGCCTGACCCGCAATAAGAAGCTCGCGATCGTCGGTGGTGCCGCCGCCGTGATCGGCCTCGGCGCGATCGCCGCGCCCGTCGTGGCGAGCACGATCACCGGCCACGACCGCGATCACGATGGCCGGCAGGAGCAGTTCGAGAAGGACCTCGCAGCGAAGCTCGGCGTCCCGCAGTCGAAGGTCGATGGCGCGCTGAAGGCGATGAAGAGCGACCGTCTCGCGCAGCGCCTCGACCAGCTGCAGCAGTCGGGTGCGCTCACCGCCGACCAGGTGACGGCGATCAAGGCCAAGCTCAGCAGCGGCGATGTGCAGGGCGCGATGCAGGAATTCCGCTCCGCGATGATGACCACGCAGCTCGACGCCCTGATCAAGAAGGGCACGATCACGCAGCAGCAGGCCGACCAGGTGACGGCGCTCGTCAAGGCCGGCGTCCCCGTGGGCCTGCGCGTACCGCCGCCCGGCGCCACCGGCGACCAGCAGCAGCCGCAGCACGTGGAGTCGGCCGCGCATCAGCAGGAGCAGGTCAAGCAGCTCCAGGCCGCCGGCATCATCACCGCGGATCAGGCCACGACGATCAACGCCCTGATCACCGCGAAGAAGACGGCCGAGGCGGAGACGGCGATCCACGCCGCCATGGACGTGGGGCTGCTCACGCAGCTCGTCAAGGACGGCAAGGTCACGCAGGCGCAGGCCGACCAGATCACCGCGCTGCAGCAGGCCGGCGTGCCGATCGGCATCGGCGGCCCCGGCATGGGCGGGCACCACGGCGACCGCGGCCCCGACATGGACGGCGACCATCATGGCCCGGATATGGACGGCGACCACGGCATGGGCGGCTTCGACGGCCCGCCGCCGATGGACGGCCAGCAGGGCCAGGGCGGCGGCTCGCAGAGCGGCCAGTTCCAGCCCCAGAGCTTCGACGCCAGCAACGCCTGATGACACAGACCGGCTCCGCGCGGCATACTCGTGCGGAGCCGGTCGGCTCACCGCCATGCGCATCCTCATCGTCGAAGACAACGAAGCGGTCCGCTCCGCGATCCGTCGCGCGCTGACGGCGCGCGGGCACGAGATCATCGAGGCGGCCACCGCGGCTGAGGGACGCATGCAGGCGACGGACGCGATCGACGCGATCGTCCTCGACGTGAACCTTCCCGACGGCTCGGGCTTCGATGTCTGCCGCACCCTGCGCGAGACGGGCGTGCGCACGCCCATCCTGATGCTGACGGCCCGCGATGCCGTCGCGGATCGTGTCGAGGGTCTCGACGCCGGTGCCGATGACTACCTCGTGAAGCCCTTCGCGACGGTCGAGCTCGACGCGCGCCTGCGCGCGATCTCACGGCGCTCGCTGGCCGACCCGGGCGTGCCGGACGAGGTCCTCGACGTCGCCGGCATCCGGCTCGACCTCGCCTCCCACACCGTCAGCCGCGATGGCGAGCAGATCGACCTCACGCGGACCGAGCGCCTGCTGCTCGAGCTGTTCCTGCGCAATCCCGAGCGCGTGCTCACGCGCGAGGTGATCCTCGATCGCGTCTGGGGCATGGACGCCCAGACCTCGTCGAACGGGGTCGAGGTGTACGTCGGCTATCTCCGCCGCAAGCTCGAGGGCGACGATCGCCCGCGCGTGCTCGAGACGGTGCGCGGGGTCGGATATGTCCTCCGAGTCCCCGCGTGAGCCTCCGCGTCCGCATCGCGCTCGCCTCGGCGCTCGCCGTCATCATCGCCTTCGGCATCGGCGGCGTCGTCACCTACCAGGCTGTCTCGCGCTCGCTCAACAACCAGATCGACGACCAGCTGCGCTCCGCTGCGATCCGCGAGGCGCGCGCCGCCATGCGGCCCGACGGCGGGCTCGACCGCGACGGCTTCGGCGGCAACACCAACGGTCGCTTCGGCGGGCCTGGCATCTTCACGGAGCTGATCAACGCCCAGGGCGACATCGTGCGCCTGCCCCCCGGTGAGACGCCGCTCCCGCCGTCCGAGCACGCGGCCGAGATCGCGGCCAACGGCGGCAGCCACTTCGACACGCTCAGGGCCGACCGCACCGCCGTCCGCACCCTCACCATCGGCGTCCAGCCGGGACTCGCCCTGCAGGTGGGCCGCTCGGTCGAGGACGTGCGGCGGTCGCTGGACGAGCTGCGCAGCATCCTGCTGGTGGCGGGCGGCGGCGGCATGCTGCTGGCGATCCTGCTCGGCGTGATCGTCGCCGACCGCGGTCTCGTGCCGTTCCGCCGGCTGGCGCGCAACGTCGAGACGGCCGCACGCGATCGGGACCTCACCAGTCGCATTCCCGAGGAGGGCGGCGCTGAGTCGGTCGCCGTGGCCGGTGCCGTGAACCAGCTGCTGGCGGGACTCGAGGAGTCGCGTGCCGCGCAGGACCAGCTGGTCGCGGATGCCGCGCACGAGCTGCGCACGCCGCTGACCGCACTGCGCACCGACGTCGAGACGCTCGGGGATCCGGCGGCCGACCTGTCGGACGATGACCGACGTCAGATCGCGCAGGCCCTCGACAGGGAGATCGACGAGGTGTCGCGGATGATCACGAGCATCGTCGACTTGGCTCGCGGCGCCCGCCCCGTTGAGCAGTCCGAGGCTCTGCGCCTCGACGACCTCGTCGCCGACGTCGTGGCCCGCGCGCGCTCGCGCCGCCCCGAGGCCGTGATCGAGCTCGACACGCAGGAGGCGCCGATGATCGGCGACCCGATGCGCCTGGAGCGTGCGATCGGCAATCTCGTGGAGAACGGTCTGCTGCACGGCGCCTCGCCGATCGCCGTGCGCGTGCGCCCGTACGAGGTGGTCGTCGACGATTCGGGCTCCGGCATTCCGGCCGACCAGCGCGAGGCGATGTTCGAGCGCTTCCGACGCGGTACCGGGCATCAGGATCGGCCGGGTTCCGGCCTCGGGCTCGCGATCGTCAGGCAGGACATCGCGGCACATGGGGGAACGGTGGAGATCACGGAGTCCCCCTCCGGCGGCTGTCGCGTGATCGTGCGCCTGCCGTCCGCCTGAATCGCTAGCGCAAATGTTGCTGATAGGATTTCCTTATGGATTCCGCTGAGTTCCTCGGCCTTCCCCCGCGCGTCGCCAAGCCCCGCAACGTCGGCATCACCCACGTGATGGACAAGGGCCTCGGGCTGGAGGACATCCGCTCGATGGTCGAGATGAGCGGTGACTACATCGACATCGTCAAGCTCGGCTGGGGCACGTCGTACGTGACTGGCAAGCTGCGCGAGAAGCTCGATCTCTACAAGTCGCTCGACATCCCCGTGGTGTGCGGCGGCACGCTGCTCGAGGTCGCCGAGGCGCGAGGCCGCATCGACGGCTATCGCCAGTGGCTCAGCGACCAGGGCTTCACCAGCGTCGAGGTCTCCGACGGCACGATCGACATGTCGCGCGAGCGCAAGCTCGAGCTGATCGAGCTGTTCGCGAAGGACTTCCGCGTGCTCAGCGAGGTCGGGTCCAAGGACGCCGAGGAGATCTTCGCCCCGTATCAGTGGGTGCAGTGGATCAAGGAGGAGCTCGCCGCCGGTTCCTGGAAGGTGATCACGGAGGCGCGCGAGTCGGGCACCGCCGGCATCTTCCGCACCACCGGCGAGGTCCGCAGCGGCCTGATCGACGAGATCGCCCACGAGCTCGACGTCGCCAACCTGCTCTTCGAGGCGCCGCAGAAGGCCCAGCAGGCGTGGTTCATCAAGCACCTCGGCCCCGACGTGAACCTCGGCAACATCCCGCCGGACGAGGTCATTCCGCTCGAGACGCTGCGCCGCGGGCTGAGGAGCGACACGCTGTCGCTGATCCTCGGCCTCGACGGCTAGCTGCTCTGCCTGCGAGCCTGTGCGACGGGAGCATGAGTGACGTGACGGTGTGGATGTGCCAAAGGGGTCAGACCCTTTTGGCACATGAGGGCCGGTGTCGGTTTGCCGAGCAC
>JBPCSK010000569.1:0-1558 GCA_051007275.1 Gaiellales bacterium
GCCGTACTCCGTCGTGCTGCTCGACGAGGTCGAGAAGGCCCATGGCGACGTCTTCAACCTGCTCCTGCAGGTGCTCGATGACGGCCGGCTCACGGAAGGGCAGGGCCGCACCGTGGACTTCACCAACACGGTGCTGATCATGACCTCCAACGCCGGCGCGGAGTACATCACCGGCGAGCTGTCCATGGACGAGATCCGCCAGCGCGTGGACGGGGCCCTGCGTCAGCAGTTCCGCCCCGAGTTCCTCAACCGCATCGACGAGACGGTCATCTTCCAGCGCCTCAACGAGGCGGAGATCCGTCAGATCGTCGATCTCCAGGTCGCGCGACTGGTGCGGCGCGTGGAGGATCGACGTATCGTGTTCGACGTGACCGACGCCGCGAAGGATCTGCTCGGCCGTGACGGCTACGACCCGACGTACGGTGCCCGCCCGCTCAAGCGCTCGATCCAGCGCATGCTCGAGAACCCGCTCGCGCTGCGCCTGCTCGAGGGCGACGTGACCGACGGCTCGCGCATCGTGGCCGACGTCGACGAGTCCGGCGACGGCATCGCCTTCAGCGTCGAGCAGCTCGCGGTGGTCGCCTGACCGTGGGCATCTTCCGTCGCTCTGCCAGCACGCCGGCCGAGGAGCCCGAGCACGGGTCCGACGGCGAGAGCGGCGAGTCCGTCGAGGAGCAGGGGCCGGTCGGTCCGACCGGCCGGCCCCTGCATCCCGTCGGCGCCTACTTCGAGGCGGCGTTTCGCCGTTTCGGCATCAACATCCTCGGCTACACCGTCTACACGCTGATCTGCGGACTGCTGCCGGTGGGCGCGGCACTGATCGTCAGCGCCGCCACGCTGCCGGAGTGGCTCGGCCTCTTCGTGTTCTTCCTCGGCTTCACCGTCGGCAACGTGCTGCTGATCGCGCTCACCACGTCGCTCGTGGCTGGCGGCGGACGTGAGCGACTCGGCTCGATCCTGATCGCGTGCGGCGCGACTGGCGTGCTCGGCGCGCTGCTCGCCACGCTGCATCCGATCTTCGCGATCGTGCTCTACCCGCTGATCGTGGTCCCGCCGATCGTCGTCGCCTCCGGCGATGCCGAAGGGTTGCGCGCCTTGCCGTACGGCTGGAAGATCGCGTTCTCCTGGTTCAAGCGCACCTACGCGTGCCTGCTGGGGATCTTCATCGTCACGGCGGCGGTCTGGTTCGGCTTCACGATCTTCCTGTCGCCGCTGCAGGACGAGCTGCAGAAGCAGATCAGCTTCGCGATCACGACGTACTTCGTGTGGCCGATCTCGGCGCTCGTCTTCCGCAACCTCTATGGCGACGTCACGGGGCGCCTCGTGATCAACGCGCCGCCGAACGAGGATGCGCAGCGCAAGGCGCTGATGAAGAAGCGTCGCGAGAAGTCCAAGCGCAATCGCGAGCGCATCAAGAAGGTCACGGGCGAGGAGTAGGCGGACGCCACACCCGCGCGGATGTGGTGTCCCCTTGATCCAGGCTCCGAGCGTGGTGGAGAGGACACCACATCCGCGCGGGTGTGGTGTCCGCCTTGGATCGCCGCGCACTTCGCATTTC
>JBPCSK010000570.1:0-5572 GCA_051007275.1 Gaiellales bacterium
TCCGCACCGTCACGTCGTCGAGTGCCAGCACGCTGCCGTATGCGCGGCGCGCGCCATGGACCTCGATCGCGGGGGCGGCCGTCACCCGCACAGCCTACGCGCTGTCGCAACGCCATCCGGGGCGACCTCGTATCCTGCCGACGTGGAGCGCTACGACCCCCAGGCCGTCGAGGCCCGCTGGCAGCAGGTGTGGGCCGACGAGAAGGCCTTCGAGACGCCGAACCCGGCTGATCCGGCGACGGATGATTCCCCGCGCGCCTACGTGCTCGAGATGCTGCCGTACCCCTCCGGCGACCTGCACATGGGGCACGTCACGAACTACACGATGGGCGACGTCGTCTCGCACTTCCGCCGCCGCACCGGGCACAAGGTGCTGCACCCGATGGGCTACGACTCGTTCGGCCTGCCCGCCGAGAACGCCGCGATCAAGACCGGCGGCAAGCCCGCCGAGGTGACCGCCCGCAACATCGCGCGCATCCGCGAGCAGATGCTGCGCATGGGCTGGTCGATCGACTGGAGCCGCGAGCTGTCGACCTCCGACCCCGAGTACTACAAGTGGACGCAGTGGATCTTCCTGCGCATGTTCGAGCGCGGACTCGCCTACAAGCGCGGCGCCGCCGTCAAGTGGTGCCCGCAGGACCAGACGGTGCTCGCCAACGAGCAGGTCGTCGACGGGCACTGCGAGCGCTGCGGCACCGAGGTCGAGGCCCGCGACCTCGAGCAGTGGTTCTTCCGCATCACCGACTACGCCGACCGCCTGCTCGACGATATGGACAAGCTCGAGCAGTGGCCCGAGCGCGTGCTGACGATGCAGCGCAACTGGATCGGCCGCTCGCACGGCGCCGAGGTGCAGTTCTCCGTGGTCGGCGGCGACGAGGCGATCCCCGTCTTCACGACGCGTCCCGACACGCTGTTCGGCGCCACGTTCTTCGTGCTGGCGCCGGAGCACCCGATGATTGGTGACCTCGTGCGCGGCACCGCTGCTGAGGCCGAGGTGCTCGACTACATCCGTCGCCGCGGCGCCGAGTCGGTCGCCGACCGCATGCGCGACGATCGCCCCAAGACGGGCGTCGACACCGGCCGTCGCGTGCTCAACCCGGTGACGGGCGAGGAGATCCCGATCTGGGTCTCCGACTACGTCCTCGTCGAGTACGGCACCGGCGCGATCATGGCCGTGCCTGCGCACGACGAGCGCGACCACGCATTCGCGCTCGCGTTCGGCCTGCCGATTCGCCAGGTCGTCGCGGCCGCAGACGGCGCCGACGTGGACGTGCAGGCGCAGGCCTTCACGGGCGCCGGCGACGATGCGGTGCTGGTCAACTCCGGGCAGTTCGACGGCATGACCGTCGCCGACGCCAAGAACGCCGTGCCGGCCTGGCTGGCCGAGGACGGTCGAGGCGAACAGAAGACCGCCTACCGTCTGCGCGACTGGCTCGTCTCGCGCCAGCGCTACTGGGGCGCGCCGATCCCGATCATCGACTGCCCGGCGTGCGGCCTCGTGCCCGTGCCCGACGCCGACCTGCCCGTGCGCCTGCCGGAGATCGAGGATTACGCGCCCAAGGGGCGCTCGCCGCTAGCCGCCGCCGAGGAGTGGCGCTCCGTGCCGTGTCCGAGCTGCGGCGCCGCCGCACAGCGCGAGACCGACACGATGGACACCTTCGTCGACTCGTCCTGGTACTACCTCCGCTACGTCAACGCGCACGACGACATGGAGGCGTTCGCGAAGGGCGACGTCGACTGGTGGCTGCCCGTCGGCCAGTACATCGGCGGCGTCGAGCACGCGATCCTGCATCTGCTGTACAGCCGCTTCTTCACGAAGGTGCTGTTCGACGCGGGCTACCTCGGCTTCGAGGAGCCGTTCGCGAACCTCTTCACGCAGGGGATGATCTACAAGGACGGCGCGAAGATGTCCAAGTCCAAGGGCAACGTCGTCGCCCCGGACGAGATCGTCAACCGCTACGGCGCCGACGCGCTGCGCATGTACGTGCTGTTCATGGGCCCGCCCGAGCAGGACAAGGAATGGTCCGACAGCGGCGTGCTTGGGCCGTCACGCTTCCTCGATCGTCTCTGGAAGGCCGTCGATCGCATCGCGGCCGAGACGTCGGGCGAGCCGCTGCCTGCGCCGCCTGCTGGCGCCGACGGCGCGGCGCTGGAGCTCCTGCGCCTCACGCACCACTCGATCCAGCGCGTCACCGAGGACATCGACCGTCGGCTGCAGTTCAACACCGCGATCGCCGCTGCGATGGAGCTGCTCAACGGCATCGAGAAGCAGCGCGACACGCTGCTGGGCGACCCGATCGGCGGGCAGGCACTGCGCCACGCGGCCGGGACGCTCGTGTGCCTCGTGCAGCCGTTCGCCCCGCACATCGCGGAGGAGCTGTGGGAGACGCTCGGCGGGTCGCGCCTGTGGGAGACGCCGTGGCCGGTCGCGGATCCGGCGCTGCTCGTGGCCGATACGTTCGAGTGCGTGGTGCAGATCAACGGCAAGCTGCGCGAGCGCGTGCAGCTCGGCTGCGGGCTGCCCAAGGACGAGGTGCTCGCCGCGGTCAAGGCGCTGCCGAAGATCAGCGAGCAGCTCGAGGGTCGGGAAGTGGTCAAGGAGATCGTGGTTCCCGATAAGCTCGTCAACATCGTCGTCAAGTAGCGACACCTGCGCGCGCGTGTCCGCGCGCTGCCGGTGCGGATGCGTCGCTCGCCCGTTCGGCGATCCCCATCAGGCTGGCGGCATGCCTCCGCTCGACCGCCGAACGCTCCTCCTCGGGCTCGCCGCCATCCTCCTCCTGGCGGCGGCAGTGACGTTCATCCGCGGGCGTGGGGGCGACGCGCGCCCGCCGGTGCCGATCCCCGTGGCAGCTGCCGCGGCCGACGGCGCCGGCGGTGTCGCGCCAGCGCCAGAGGAGCCGCTGGTCGTCTACGTGACGGGCGCCGTGCGCCGGCCGGGCGTGTACCAGCTGCCTGACGGCAAGCGCATCATCGACGCCATCGAGAAGGCAGGCGGTGTCACGCCCAAGGCCGATGCGGTCACCGTCAACCTCGCGGCGCTGCTGATCGACGGCGAGCAGATTCTCGTGCCCGAGGCGTTCGCGCCGGGCGCCGGCGCGGCGCCGACGGGTGCGGGACCCGGGGTGGCCGGCGTCGTGCACCTCAACAGCGCCGACGTCACCGCGCTTGACGCCCTCCCCGGTGTGGGTCCGGCGACGGCGCAGCGCATCGTCGACTGGCGCGACCAGAACGGGGGCTTTCGCACGGTCGATGACCTCGAGCAGGTGCCCGGGATCGGTCCGGCGAAGCTCGACGCGCTGCGCGACCTCGTTGCTCCGTGACGCTGCCGCGGCTCACGCCGCCGGACCTCGTGGGACCGCTCATGGCGCTCGGCGCACTCGGAGCGCTAGTCCCTGGCAGCGGCTTCGCCGCGCTGGCGGTCGCCGCCGGTGTCGCCTGGGCGGTGCGGATCCCGCGTCGACGACGCACGTCGCTGGTGCTGGCCGCCGTGCTGCTGCTCGGCTGGGCGGGCGGTGCGCTCCGGCTGCAGCGGCTGGACGCCGAACCGCTGGCAGACCGCGTCGGTCACGCGCTCGTCGGGGCGCGGGTGGTGGTGGACGAGCCGTGGCATGGGGGCGGCTACGGACGCATCGCGCTCGGCCGCGTGCTTGGCGTGGGCGGCGGACCGGTGCTGCTTCGGCTCGCCGAGCGCTCAGGGCCGCAGCGCGGCAGCATCCTCGTCGCGAGCGGCTCGCTCGAGCGTCCCCGCGGACCGCGGGATGGGTTCGACGAGCGCGCGTGGCTGGCGCACCAGGGCGTGCACGCCGTGCTGCGTCTGCACGAGGAGCGCGTCGTTGGCGCGCGTGGCGGGGCGTGGGGCGTTGCGGACCGCGTGCGGGCGAGCGCCCTGGCCTCGCTCGGCGCGGCCGGGCACGACGACGCGGCACAGGTGGACGTCGGACTGGCCTTCGGGGGCAGCGCGGGCATGAGCCAGCCGGCGGTAGAGGCGTTTCGTGCGTCGGGCCTCGCGCACCTGCTCGCCGTCAGCGGCGGCAACGTGGCGCTGCTGGTCGCGCTCGTGGTGGCGCTGGTCTGGGTCGTGGGCGGCACTCGCCGGCAGGCGATGTGGATCGCCATTGGCGTGATCTCGCTGTACGTGGGTGTCGTCGGGTGCTCGGCGAGCGTGGTCCGCGCGGGCATCGCCGGCGCGGTGGGGTGTCTCGTGTGGCTGCTCGGTCGCCCGCGTGATGCCTGGCGGGCGCTCGGGCTCGGGCTCGGCGCGCTGCTGGTGTGGAACCCCTACGCGATCCTCGACCCCGGCCTCCAGCTCTCGTTCGCCGCCGTCGCCGGAATCCTGCTGATCGCACCGCGCATCCGGCCATGGGCCGAGGTCACGGGCGTGCCTGAGCTGCTGATCGGCGCGCTGGCCGTCACCACCGCCGCCACCGTCGCGACGGCCCCGATCTCGTGGTGGCACTTCGGGCGCGCGACGATCCTCGCCGCGATCCCCGCCAACCTGCTCGCCGCACCGGCCGTGCCGCTGGCGCTGTGGAGCGCGCTCCTCGCCACGCTGGTCGCGCCGGTCGTGCCGGCCGCGGGCGCCGGGCTGGCGTGGTGCTCCCGTTGGCCGGCGGCGTGGATCCTCCGCTGCGCGTGGATCGGCCAAGGGCTCGCCGACGCCACGCCCGCGTGGCTGCTGCCGGTGGTGCTCGGGATCGGCGTAGCTGGCGTCGCGGTGCGACGCCGGCACTAGGATGGAGGCGTGTCCGAGTCGGCCCTCGCTCCCGTCTACCTCCTGGGTGGCACCGATCGCGGCAAGGTGCGCCGCGCGCTCGAGCGCCTCAAGGAGCGTTTCGGCGCCGACGCGATCGAGCACTTCGACGCAGCCGCCTGCGACCCGGGCGATGTCGCCAGCGCCTGCCTGCAGCAAGGGCTGTTCGTCGATCAGCGGCTGATCATCGTGGAGGGCTGCGACGCGTGGGTGAAGCCCCGCCGCGCCGGGCGCCTCGATCCGCTGCTCGCCTACGTCGAGGCGGCGAGCCCCTCGACGACACTCGCGATCGTGATCGACGCCCCGGCCGATCCCAAAAAGCCCGTGTGGCCGAAGGACGATCCGCTCTTCAAGGCCGTCGCCAAGGTTGGCGGCAAGAACGCGATCCTGCTGTTCGAGGCACCCAAGAGCGCGATCTTCGCCCGCCAGGAGGCCGAGCGCATGGGGGTGCGGCTCGACCCCGAGGCGATGATGCGCTTCACCGAGCTCGTGGGCGACCATCCCGAGGAGATCACCGGCGAGTTCGAGAAGCTGGCAACGTTCGCCAACGGCGAGCAGATCGACGTCGCCGTGGTGGAGACGATGGTCGCCGCCCGTCACGACGACGCCCCGTGGGCCCTGCTCGACGCGATCACGCAGCGCGATCGTCCCGCCGCCGTGCGCGAGCTGACCCGGCTCTTCGCCGGCGACGTGGAGCCGCACCGCGTGCTGCCGCAGATCACCCGCCACGTCGAGCTCGTCCGCCGCACCGTCGAGCTGGCCGAGGACGGCCGCCCCAGCAAGGAGCAGCTGGCCAAGCAGCTCGGCGTCGCCCCCTTC
>JBPCSK010000571.1:0-1896 GCA_051007275.1 Gaiellales bacterium
CCGGAGGCGGCGAGCGTCTTGGCGTGCTCGACGGCCTCCTGCGTCTCGGCCCAGACGACGGCGGTGTCGCCGACCTTGACGCCGTGCGCGCCTGCGAGGCGAGCGGCACCGCGACCCATGAAGATGCCAGGCAGGTCGTTGTTGACGAACAGGCGATGCATCTCCATGCCGCCCGACGCGATCACGATGTTCGTCGGGTGAATGTGGAGCGTCTGCTCCGCGGTGATCGCGAGGACCATCGGGCCCTCGTAGATGCCGATCGCGGAGGTGCCCGGGTTCAGCTCGATGTTCGCGTTCGCCGCAGCCTTCGCGGCGAGCTCGGAGATGGCGTCCTTCGTCGGGCCCGCAGCGACGCGGAGACCGGGCTCGGAGCCCTCATCGATGACCATCACGCGCTGGCCGGCATCCGCAGCGGCGATCGCGGCCGAGAGGCCGGCGACGCCCGCGCCGATGACGAGCACGTCGGGATGGCGGTTGATGCGGTCGATGTCCTGCGGCGCATCGTTCTTGTCCGAGAAGCCGAGACCCGCAACGCGGCGGATGACGCCCTCGGCCATCGGCCACGCGAACTTCGGCTTGATGCCGGCCTTGTAGTAGAAGCCGACGGGCATCAGCGGGTGGAACTTGTCGATCACGTTGAGCGCATCGCGATCCACCGACGGCCACGCGTTCTGGCGGGAGACCTTCTGGCCATCCTTCGCCGCGCACATGCAGGCGCGCACGTTGACCTCGCCGTCGACGGTCACCAGGCAGTTCGGGCAGTCGCCGGACAGGCAGTAGAGCCCGCGGGGCCGGTGGTACTTGAACGAGCGGGAGAAGACGCGGACGCCGTCCCGGTAGAGAGCCGAGGCGAGCGTGTCGCCCGGCTGAATGGCGACGTCGCGCCCTTCGAATTCAATGCTCACGCCGAGCCCTCCGTGTACTCCTCGCCCGGCTGCGCCAAGACGATGTTCGTGCGCGTGTCGCGCACGATCGTGTACCAGCGACGAGTGCCGCTGGAGTGGAACCACCGCTCCCTCTGCACGCCCGCGACGTTGGCGCGCAGCCACAGGTGGGCGATCGCCTCCTCGTCCGGGGCGTCAGGTGCCAGTGGGGGACGCACTTCGCCGCCGTACGAGAACTCGCTGACGGGGCGGAGGCCAAATGGGGTTTTGATGTGGAAGTGGCTCACAGTGGCTCAAAGGGTAGGGGGCGTATTTCGGGCGTGCATTGTGGAAGGTATACACACTACGGGCGGTCTTTGCTGTACGTACCGCCCCTGATCGGCTCGTTCTCGGGCTGTAGCCTCTGCACAGCACCGCCACGGCATTGTACGGAGGCGGCGCAGGGGGCGGGTGATCACTGTAGGTTCCCGTCAGATACGCCACGGAGGAGTGAGTCAACACGATGAAGTCGAGCCTTGAAATCGCCCAGGAGCATCAGCTCCAGCCGATCGCTGATATCGCAGCCGAGTACGGCATCCTGCCGGATGAGCTCGAGCTGTACGGCCGTTACAAGGCCAAGATCGAGCTCTCGATCCTCGACCGCCTCAAGGACACCCCTGACGCGAAGATCATCAACGTCACCGCCATTACGCCGACTCCGGCGGGCGAGGTCAAGACGACCACCTCCGTCTCGCTGACGCAGGGCATGGGCAAGATCGGCCGCCGCGCGATGCTGGCGCTGCGCGAGCCGTCGCTCGGCCCCGTCTTCGGCGTCAAGGGCGGCGCCGCCGGCGGCGGATACGCCCAGGTCGTGCCGATGGAGGACCTCAACCTCCACTTCACCGGCGATGTGCACGCCATCACCGCGGCCAACAACCTCCTGTCCGCGCTGGTCGATGCCCACATCTTCCATGGCCACAGCCCGCAGATCGCGAACGTCACGTGGCGTCGCGCGATCGACGTGACCGACCGC
>JBPCSK010000572.1:0-6399 GCA_051007275.1 Gaiellales bacterium
CGCTTCGCCGGATCGCCGCTCTTGAAGATGCCGGAGCCGACGAAGACGCCGTCGGAGCCGAGCTGCATCATCAGCGCCGCGTCGGCGGGCGTCGCGACGCCACCGGCGGTGAAGAGGACGACGGGCAGGCGGCCGAGACGGGCGGTCTCCTGCACCAGCGGCAGCGGTGCCTGCAGCTCCTTGGCGCGGGCGTAGAGCTCGTCCGGATCCATCGCCTGCAGCTGGCGGATCTCGCCGGTGATGGCGCGGATGTGGCGAACGGCCTCGACGACGTCGCCGGTGCCGGCCTCGCCCTTCGAGCGGATCATCGCTGCGCCCTCGCCGATGCGGCGCAGGGCCTCACCGAGGTTGGTCGCGCCGCAGACGAACGGGATCGTGAACTTCCACTTGTCGATGTGGTGCGCCTCGTCGGCGGGCGTCAGCACCTCGGACTCGTCGATGTAGTCGACCTCGAGACTCTCGATGACCTGGGCCTCGACGAAGTGGCCGATGCGCACCTTCGCCATGACCGGAATCGAGACGGCCTCCTGGATGCCGATGATCATCTCCGGGTCCGACATGCGGGCCACGCCGCCGTCGGCACGGATGTCCGCGGGCACGCGCTCCAGCGCCATGACGGCGCAGGCGCCGGCGTCCTCGGCGATCTTCGCCTGCTCGGCGTTGACGACGTCCATGATGACGCCGCCCTTCAGCATCTCTGCCAGACCGCCCTTGACGCGCATGGTGCCCTGCTCGGACATGCCCTTCACCTCTGCAAGTGTGTCGTGAGTCGCGCCCGCAGCGGGCGCACTCGCTGGATCGTACGTCACCCCACGAATTCGCGCAGCGACTGCGGCGCAGCCGTTCCACGCCTTGACGCGCTCCCGTCAATTGCTAATCTGCAGCAGCAACCCATCACGAGTCGCCGAGGGATCTGGCCCATCGACGCGACAGCAACCGGGGCGATCGCCCGCCAGGTGCTTCATCCAGCGCAGACCCGGCCAAGTCCCGGACGGGCGAGCGGAAGATGGCTAGCCGTCGTCGAGGACGCACCTCGGCGCCGCCGGTCCGCCCCCGAAGGCCCGGACCCCCCTCACCGGGACGCGACGCCGATAGGCACAAAGGAGCAGACGATGTCCAATCTCAAGCCGGAGACCCTGGTACTCCACGCCGGACAGAACCCGGAACCGACGACGAAGGCCGTCGCGGTGCCGATCTACCAGACGACGAGCTACGAGTTCAACGACGCCCAGCACGCCGCGGACCTGTTCGCGCTGGCCGTGCCGGGCAACATCTACACGCGCATCATGAACCCCACCTGGGACGTCATGGAGCAGCGCGTCGCAGCGCTTGAGGGCGGCATCGCGGCCTGCGCGATCGCCTCCGGTCAGGCGGCCGTCACGTACTCCGTGATGAACATCGCGAAGGCCGGCGACAACATCATCAGCGTCTCCACGCTGTACGGCGGCACGTACAACCTGTTCGCCCACACGCTGCCGCAGTACGGCATCGAGGTCCGCTTCGTGGATCCGAACCAGCCGGAGAAGGTCGCCGAGCTCGTCGACGAGAACACCAAGCTCGTCTTCGCCGAGACGATCGGCAACCCGCGCCTCAACGTCGTCGACATCAAGGCCTGGGCCGACGCCGCGCACGCGCAGGGTCTGCCCCTGATCGTCGACAACACGATCGGCACGCCGATCCTCACGCAGATCTTCGAGCACGGCGCTGACATCGCCGTCCACTCGGCCACCAAGTACATGGGCGGTCACGGCACCACGATCGCCGGCGTCATCGTCGACTCCGGCAAGTTCGACTGGGTCGCCAACAGCGATCGCTTCCCCGGCCTGACGAAGCCCGATCCGTCGTACCACGGCGTCGTCTGGTCGGATGCCCTCGGACCGGCCGCGTACATCGGCCGCATCCGCACGGTCATGCTCCGCAACACGGGCGCGGCGCTGTCGCCGTTCAACGCGTTCCTGATCCTGCAGGGCCTCGAGACGATGGCGCTGCGCGTCGAGCGCCAGTCGGCCAATGCCCTCGCGATCGCCAAGCACCTCAAGTCGCATCCCGACGTCAGCTGGGTGTACTACCCCGGGCTCGAGGACGACGACTACCACGAGGTGGCCAAGCGCATCCTCAACACGGGCAAGGGCTACGGCGGCATCGTGTCGTTCGGCGTCAAGAGCGGTCGTGACGGTGGGCGCAAGTTCATCGAGGCGCTCGACCTCTTCACGCACCTCGCCAACATCGGCGACGCGCGCTCGCTGGCGATCCACAACGCGTCGACGACGCACTCGCAGCTGAACGACGCGGAGCTGGATACGGCGGGCGTCAAGCCGCACATGGTCCGCCTGTCCGTCGGCATCGAGAGCGTCGACGATCTCATCGCCGACATCGACCAGGCGCTGGCGCAGAGCAAGTAGCCCGATGGGAGCGACCGACGACACGCGGCGCTCCCTCGGACTCGTCGAGACGCAGCGGGTCGTCCTCTTCACGGAGGACGACCCGCTCGTGCTCGACTCGGGAGAGACCCTCTCTCCCGTCGAGGTGGCGTACGAGACCTACGGGGAGCGCGCAGCCGACGACCGCAACGTCGTCGTGATCTGCCATGCCCTCACGGGTGATGCGCACGCCGCCGGCCACCACGGCAATCCCGACCGGCCTGGCTGGTGGGACACGCTGATCGGCCCGGGCAAGCCCGTCGATACGGACCGCGTCTTCGTCGTGTCCTCGAATCTGCTCGGCGGCTGCCAGGGCACGACGGGACCGTCGTCGATCGACCCCGCCACGGGCGAGCCCTACGGCCTGCGCTTTCCGCTCTTCACGGTCTCCGATCTCGTCAAGGTGCACCGCAAGCTGCTCGCGCACCTCGGCATCACGCGTGACTTGGCCGCGGTCGGCGGCTCGCTCGGCGGCATGCAGGTGCTGCAGTGGGCGCTCGACCACCCCGACGAGCTCGACAACGGCGTCGTCGTGTGCGCGACGTCGCGCCTGTCGGCTCAGAACATCGCGTTCAGCGCGGTGGCGCGCGCCGCGATCATGAACGACCCCGATTTCCAGGATGGCGACTACTACGCGACCGGCAAGGGGCCGGACCACGGTCTCTCCGTGGCGCGGATGATGGCGCACATCACCTACGTCTCCGAGGAGTCGATGCGACAGAAGTTCGGCCGCCGCATTCAGGATCGCGACGAGCCGCGCTTCGGCCTCGGCATCGACTTCCAGGTCGAGTCGTACCCGCAGCATCAGGGCAAGGCCTTCCTCGATCGCTTCGACGCCAACTCGTATCTGTACCTCACGCGCGTGATGGATTACTTCGATCCGTTCGCCGACGCAACGACCGTACGCGAGCAGCTCGCCCAGCTCAAGACCAAGTTCCTCGTGCTGTCGTTCGACACGGACTGGCGCTTCGATACCTCGCACTCGCGCGGCATCGTGCGCACGCTGACCGCCCATCGCGTCCCCGTCACCTTCCGCGAGATCCCGTCGCCCCACGGGCACGACTCGTTCCTGCTCGACGTGCCGGAGTACCATCGCACCGTCGCGGCGTATCTGGACCACGCGCTGGAGGAGGCGACCTGATGCGCGCCGATCATGACGTCATCGCCTCGCTCGTCCCCCCGGACTCGCGCGTGCTCGACCTCGGCTGCGGCGACGGCACGCTGCTCGAGGAGCTGATCCGCCGCGGCGCCGACGGGCTCGGCGTCGAGATCTCCGACGACGGCGTCCTCGCGTGTCTGCAGCGCGGCGTGCCCGTGCTGCAGGACGACATCGACAAGGGCCTCGGTGACCTCGAGGACGACTCCTTCGACATCGTGATCATGTCGCTGACGCTCCAGGCGGTGCACCACCCCGCGCTCGTGCTGCAGGAGATGAGCCGCGTCGGCCGCCGCAGCATCATCTCGTTCCCCAACTTCGCGCACTGGCGCCTGCGCACGCAGCTGGCGGCCAGCGGCCGCATGCCCGTCTCGCCGCTGCTCCCCTACTCGTGGTACGAGACGCCGAACATCCGCCTCTGCTCCATCAAGGACTTCGAGGCGCTGGCGCACGCCGAGGGCTTCACGGTCGAGCAGCGCATCCTGCTTGACGAGGGCGGCAGCCGCGAGGGCGCCGTCGCCGAGCGCGCGGCCAACCTGCTCGCCGCGGGCGCGGTCTACCTGCTGGGCCGCTAGGCGTTCTGCCTACGAGCCTGTGAGGCGGCTGGCGGGCGCGCGACGTGCGTACGCACGGCGGGCCTGAACACCGCGTACGCACGGCGGGCGTGAAACGTGCGTAGTAATGACGTACGGCGCAGCCGGGCGTCAGAAGTGCGCACGTGGCACGTACGCCCGCAGCTGATCCCGACCACGGCGTACGTGCCCAGTGCGCACGTCTGACGCCCGCGGCTACGCCGCGTACGTCATGCGTACGCACTGCTCACGCCCGCCAAGCTCATAGGCACCACAGCTACGCAATGGGAGCGCCGAGCTCGGCATCGTCGTCCACGTCGAGCAGCACGACGCTGCCATCGGCCTGGACCGCGCCGAGCAGCAGGAACTCGCTCGTAAATCCGGCAATGCGCCGCGTGCCGAGGTTGAGCGTTCCCACGACCCGACGTCCGACGAGCTCCTCGGCCGTGTAATTGGTGACCTGCGCGCTCGTCCAGCGCGTGCCGAATTCCGGGCCGAAGTCGACCTGGATCTGCCAGGCCGGCTTGCGCGCTTCGGGGAACGCCCGCACCTCGAGCACCACGCCGACCCGCATGTCGATCGCCGCGAAGTCGTCGACGGAGATGTCGGGCTTTGGCGTCCGCACCCGGACAGGCTACCGTGCCCGGCATGGACGATCGCAGCGTGATCATCGTGGGCGCGGGCTTCGCGGGGCTGGTTGCCGCTGACGCGCTCGTCGACGCCGGCTGGGACGTGACGGTGCTCGAGGCACGCGATCGCGTCGGTGGGCGCGCGTGGACCGACCGGCTGGCGAATGGTGCTCTCATTGAGCGCGGTGCCGAATGGGTCGAGGACGTCCAGCACCAGATGCTCGCCCTGTGCGAGCGGCTGAAGATCCCGCTGGCGCGTAGCGGCATGAGCTATCACGACCGCACGCCCGTCGGTGGCCCGCCCGTCACGAAGGACGAGCTCGCCACGGGTCGTGCCGCCCTGCGGGCCCTGTTCGCCGAGCTCGGTGATGAGGCCTACGACATCTCCGTTGCCGACGCCATCGAGCGGCTCGACGCCGTCGAGGGCGCCAAGATCGCCTTCCGCGCGCGTATCGAATGCACCAGCGGCGCTCCGGCGACCGAGCTTGCCGCCTGGCATCTGCTGCACCTCGCGAGTGCACCCGAGCAGGTCGACTCCCCGCGCATCGCCACGGGCAGCGATGCACCGGCCCGAGCGCTGGCCGAGCGACTCGGCGAGCGAGTGCGACTGTCCGAGCCGGTGCAGGCCATCAGCCTCGACGAAACCGGCGTGACGGTGCGCACATCCCGCGCCGAGCACCGTGCCTCGCACGTCGTGCTGGCGCTCCCCAAGCCCATCCTCGTGCAGGAGCCGTTCGTGGGCCTTCTGCCCGGTGAGGCCCGCGCTGCGGCCCAGGCCTTTGCGGTGTCCCACGCCGCCAAGCTCTTCGTCCCCCTTGGCGGCGATCCCGCACCAAGTGCGGTGCTGGACGTTCGACGCGACTACTGGGTGTGGACGGCCAATCAGGGCGACGACGGCCTGCGGCCGGTCCTGGCCGGCTTCGCCGGCTCCAGGCCGATGCTCGACCTCCTCGAGGTCGACCGCGACGGCACGACGTGGGCCCGGTCCGTCGCCGAGGTGCGACCGGATCTCGAGCTCGATTTCGACAACGCTGGCACCCAAACCTGGGCCGACGATCCCTACGCCCAGGGCATCTACACCCACGTCCGCCCGGGCGATCGCCCCAACAGCGGTGCGCTCCGCCAGCGCCATGGCCGGCTCGTCCTGGCCGGCGAGTTCACCGATGACGCCTGGTCGGGCTTCATGGAGGGCGCGATCCGCAGCGGACTGCGTGCCGCGCACCTGCTGGACCCGTCGCTGCCGGCACCGCCGCACGCCGAGCACTGATCCGCGACCCGCCGCGGCGGCCTCCAGCAGGCGATCCGGCTCACACGTGTGCACGAGTCCTTCTCGGCGTGTGCTTGACTGAAACACGTGTCAGTAACGACTGACAGAATGCTCAGGCGCACGACGAGCACCCCGAGCCGCATCCACGAAGGAGACTCCAATGTCCAGAACCCTCAAGAGCCGCTTGCACCGGGCGGTGCCGCTGGCGGCCCTCGTGGCCATCGCGGCGATCGCCGTCCCGACCGCCAGCGCCGCCGACTGCACCATCGCCAAGAACGCCAACTGCGCCGGCCAGGACATGCGCCACCTCGGCTCGGCCATGAAGGGCCAGAACATGTCGGGCGCTAACCTGTCC
>JBPCSK010000573.1:0-2980 GCA_051007275.1 Gaiellales bacterium
GGCACGTGCGCACCAAGAACCTGACGCCCATCGCCTACGTCGAAGGGGAATACTGGTCGCTGGGCGAGCGCATCGGCAGCTACGGAGCGGCCGCGAAGGCCTCGGGAAGACGCTAGACTGATCTCGATGAGCTTCTACATCACCACTCCCATCTACTACGTGAACGGCGAGCCGCACCACGGCCACGCCTACACGACCGTGGCCGCCGACGTGCTGGCGCGCCACCACCGCCAGCGGGGCGAGGACGTCTTCTTCCTGACCGGCACCGACGAGCACGGCGATAAGAACGCCCGCGTCGCCGCCGAGCTCGGTCTCACGCCACAGGAGTTCGTCGATCGCAACAGCGCCAACTTCCTCCGCATGACCGAGGACGTCCGCGCCACGCAGGACTTCTTCATCCGCACCACGGACGAGGGGCACATGGCGTTCGTCCAGGGCTTCCTCCAGACGCTGAAGGACAACGGCCACGTCTACGAGGGCACGTACGAGGGCCTCTACTGCACCGGGTGCGAGGCGTTCTACAAGGAGGAGGAGCTCGTCGACGGGCTCTGCCCCGACCACGGCACCAAGCCGGAGTGGCTGCAGGAGTCGAACTGGTTCTTCCGCCTCAGCGCCTTCGAGCAGCCGCTGCTCGAGCACTACGACGCGCACCCCGACTTCGTCAGCCCGCAGTCGCGCTTCAACGAGGCCCGGTCGTTCATCAGTGGCGGCCTCGACGACGTGTCGCTGTCGCGCGCGTCGATCGACTGGGGCGTGCCGCTTCCGTGGGCGCCCGAGCAGACGTGCTACGTGTGGTTCGACGCGCTCCTCAACTACGCCTCGTCGCTGACGTACGCGCGACCGGGCGAGGACCTGACGAGCCGCTACTGGCCGCCGCGCTGGCAGCTGCTGGCGAAGGACATCCTCAAGTTCCACGCCGTGATCTGGCCGGCGATGCTGATGGGCGCCGGCTACGCACTGCCGCAGCGCCTGATGATTCACGGCTACCTGACGGTGCGCGACACGAAGATGTCGAAATCGATCGGCAACGTCCTCGATCCGTTTGCCGTGATCGAGACCTACGGCGTCGATGCGCTCCGCTTCTACCTGCTGCGCGACGTGCGCTTCGGCGGTGACGGCGGCATCTCGTACGAGGCCGTGCACGAGCGCTATCACTCGGAGCTCGCGAACGACCTCGGCAACCTCGTCAACCGCGTGGTCGCGATGATCGGCAAGTACCGCGACGGCATCGTGCCGACAGCGCAGTGCGACGCCACCATCGCAGGTGCGATCGAGCAGGCCCGCGAGGCCGTCGGGCGCCACGTCGCCGACATGGAGCTGACCGAGGCGCTCGAGGACGCGTGGGAGATCGTGCGCGACCTCAATCGCTTCGTCGATGCGCGTGCACCCTGGACGCTCGCGAAGGACCCGGCCCAGGCGGCCGAGCTCGACGCGGTGCTCTACACGCTCGCCGACGGCACGCGCGCCGTCGCGATCCTGCTCGCCGCCGTCCTGCCCGACAGCGCGCCCCGCATCCTCGCGGCACTCGGCGCTGGCGCGTCGGTGCTGTGGGACGAGGCGACCGCGAACCTTCTGCCGGGCGGCGCGACGACCGCCCCGACCGGACCGCTCTTCCCCCGGGTCGAGGAGCCGCTCGGGGGCGATGCGTCCTGATCGACACCCATACCCACATCACGAGCTGCGATGACCCGCCGCTGCAGGTGATCGCGCGAGCGCGCGAGGTCGGCGTGCAGCGCATGGTCACGATCGGGTCGAACGCGCAGGAGCTGGCAGCGGTCACGCCGCTGCTCGAGGAGCCGGGCATCTACACGACGGCCGGCCTGCATCCGAACAGCGCGGATCAGTGGACCGACGAGCTCGAGGCGCAGATCCGCGAGCGCGCCGCGCATCCGCGCTGCGTCGCCATCGGCGAGACAGGCCTCGACTGGTTTCGCGAGCACGTCGGCCGCGACACGCAGACCGAGGTCTTCCGCCGCCAGCTCGCGCTCGCCCGCGAGCTCGACAAGACGGTCTCGATCCACTGCCGCGACGCCGACGAGGAGTGCTTTCCCCTGCTCGTCGACGAGGGTCCGGCTCGCGTCATCCTGCACTGCTTCGCCGTGCCGCACCGCCTCGACGAGGCGATAGCCAACGGCTGGTGGTGCTCGTTCGCGGGCAACGTCACGTACCCGAAGGCGTCTAACCTGCTGCTGGCCGCGGCACGTGGCCCGGCCGATCGGATCCTGCTGGAGACCGACGCGCCGTACCTCACCCCCGTCCCGCACCGCGGCACGCCGAATGAGCCCGCGTACGTGATGGACACGCTGCGCGCCGTCGCGCTCGTGCGCGGCGTCTCGCCGGAGGAGCTGGCGGCACAGGTCGAGGCGAATGCCGACGCCGCCTACGCGCTCGCCTGATGGGCCAGCGCTTCGGGCAGAACTTCCTGCGCGATCCGAACCTCGCGCGCGTGGCGATCGATCGAGCCGAGCTGCGAGCCGATGACGTCGTGCTCGAGGTTGGCCCCGGCCGGGGCATACTCACCGAGCTCCTGGCCGAGGCCGTGGCGACGGTGCAGGCGATCGAGATCGACCCGCTGCTCGAGGCTGGGCTCACGCCGCTCCTCGCGGCACACCCCAACGTGCTCCTGACCTGGGGCGACGCGATGAAGGTCCCGCTTGACGCCCTCACCCCCGCCCCCACGGCGTTCGTCGCCAACCTGCCGTACAACGTCGCCACGCCGCTCGTGCTGCGCTCGATCCCCGAGCTGCCGACGATCACGCGCTGGTGCGTGATGGTGCAGCGGGAGATCGCCGACCGCATGTTCGCCTCCCCGTCGACGCCCGCGTACGGCGCCGTCAGCGTCCTGATGCAGCTGGCCTGCGAACGCACGGATCTCCATCCGGTCGGTCGCGCGGTCTTCGATCCTCCGCCGCGCGTCGACTCGGCGCTCGTCGCGTTTCGCCGTCTGCGCGTGTGGCACGACCGCGCGCCGTCGTGGGAC
>JBPCSK010000574.1:0-3244 GCA_051007275.1 Gaiellales bacterium
CCGCGCCACCTCGAGGCCATCGCGTCGTCAGCGGGGGGTGCCGGGCATGGGGGCATGAGTGCGCTGACCCCGTTGGGGCCGCGCGCATAATGCCCCCATGCCCGGCACCCCCCGCATCCTCCACTCCCCGCTGAACATCGCCGGCGGTCCCGAGGCGCTCAGCGCCGGACTCAACGCGATCGGGTGCGAGAGCCGGCTGATGGTGTTCACGCAGCAGCCGTTCCGCGACGGGTCGGACATCAACCTGCATCTGCGCCAAGGCGGCGGACCAGTCAATCTCGCGCTCAACCTGCCGAAGCAGGCGTGGGCCTTCGGACGGTCGCTGCCCGACTACGACATCTTCCAGTTCCACTTCGGCGTGACGATCGTGCCGAAGAAGATCAACCTGCCCGTCCTCGGCCGCCTCAAGAAGGGGCGCGTCTTCCACTGCTGGGGCTCCGACCTGCGTGATGCGCCCGTGGCCAAGTGGGACTACGCGCTGAGGCATGCCGACGCCGCGATCGTCGGGTCGTACGCGATCCTCCCGCGCGCGCCCCGTGCCGTCGGCTGGCCCGAGTACGACGTGGTGCCGCCGGGGATCAACCTCGAGACGTGGCAGCCCGCCGTCCCGACGCCGGACAGGACGATCCGCATCGTGCACGCACCGTCGCGGCGCCGCTCGAAGGGCACGGACGCCGTGCTCGAGGCGATCGCGACGCTCAAGGCCGAGGGTGCGCCAATCGAGCTCGACCTGGTCGAGAACACGCCGAACCACGAGGCGCGTCTGCGGTACGCCGCCGCCGATCTCGTGATCGACCAGCTCAACGTCGGGTGGTACGGCCTCTTCTCGATCGAGTCGATGGCGCTCGGCAAGCCATGCATCGTGCGGCTCGACTCCGAGGCGGCCGCCGCCACCGAGGAGGCGTTCGGCACGACGATCCCGCTCGTCAATGCCGATCGCGAGACGCTGACCGACACGATCCGCGATCTCGTCCGCGAGCCGGAGCGCCTCACCGAGATCGGTCGCGCCTCGCGCGCGTACGTCGAGCGGGTGCACGGGCACGTCGCCGTGGCCGAGCGCATGCTCGACGTGTATCGCCGCCGCGGCCTGGCGTAGACACGCGCCGGCGCGGGCGGATTTGTCGTGCGCCGAGAGAGTATGTGGACTATGTGCTATGGTCGGGACATGCCGCAACTGCACCTGTACGTGTCTGACTCCACGGCGGAGACCCTGCGGGATGACGCCGAGCGCGCGAACCTGTCGCTGAGCCGCTACCTGGCCAAGGTCGTGACCGACAGCGTCAAAACCGGTTGGCCCGCGGGCTACCTCGACGGCGTCGCCGGCAGCTGCCCGGAGTTCGCCGTCCCGGAGGAACCACCGTACGAACCGATCCCACCCCTCCGGCTGGGCACCCCCGAGGGCGCCTGATGCTGCTCCTCGACAGCACGGTCTTCATCGATGTCCTGCAGGGACGTGAGGAGGTGCGCACCCGCCTGCTCGAACACGATCCGCAGGACCTCGGTGTGCCCTCGATGGTGCGTGGCGAGCTCATGGTTGGTGCGTGCCAAGCCCGTGATGGCCAGGCGGAGCGATTCATGGTGGAGCGCCTGCTCGCGCCGATCAGAACCATCGACTTCGATGCGCGCTGCGCCTCCGGGTATGGGGTGCTGCGCGTGCTGATGCAGCAGCGCGGCAAGACCCTCGGCATTGCCGACGGCATGATCGCTGCGACCGCGATCCTCCACGATGCGACGCTCATCACGTCTGACGCCCGCGGATTCGCCGGCATCCCGGGGCTGGCCGTCGAGGACTGGCGCGCCGCCTAGAGCCTCCACGCACGGCAACCCGATAGACTCCGCGGGTGATCAAGGGCAAGAGAGTCTTCCTGACCGGCGGCGCCGGCTTCATCGGCACCACCGTCGCGGGCATGCTGGCGGACGACAACGAGATCGTCCTCTACGACAACCTGCACAACGACGCGCTGAGCCAGACCGACCTCGCCGCGCACCCGAACGTGACGTTCGTGCAGGGCGACATCCTCGACCTCGAGCACATGCGCGGAGCCGCGCAGGGCGCGACGCACATCATCCACATGGCGGCGATCGCCGGCGTGGCGACGGTGCTCAAGAGCCCCGTCCGCACGATGCGCGTCAACCTGATGGGCACCGCCAACGTCGCCGAGGTGGCGCACGGCCTGGGTGATTCCCTCGAGCGCCTGATCGACTTCTCGACGAGCGAGGTCTTCGGGCGCCACGCGTACAAGGTCGAGGAGACGCACGAGACGTCGGGCGGCCAGGTCGGCGAGGCCCGCTGGTCCTACGCCGTCTCGAAGCTCGCCGGCGAGTACTTCCTGCACGCGTACTTCGAGGAGTACGGCCTGCCCGTCGCCGTCGTCCGTCCATTCAACATCTACGGTCCGAACCAGATCGGCGTCGGTGCGATCCACCACTTCGTGCGCCACGCCGTCGCGAACGAGGAGATCACCGTCCACAACGACGGTGCCCAGATCCGGGCCTGGTGCTACATGAACGACATCGCCACGGCCGTCCTCGAGATCCTCGAGAACGACGCCGCGATCGGCCAGTCGTTCAACATCGGCAACCCGCGCAGCGTCTGCACGACGTACGACCTCGCGCTGCGCATCAAGCGCCTCGCGGGCTCCGAGTCGCCGATCGTGTTCAAGCCGCTCGAGTACTCCGACGTCGAGATCCGCATCCCCGACATCACGCGTGCGCGCGAGGTGCTCAACTGGGAGCCGCAGGTCGACCTCGACGAGGGCCTCGAGCGCACGATCGAGTGGTATCGCTCGGAATCGGCCGCAACCGGCAAGTGACCGCGCCCGCCCTCGTCGTCCTCGGCGCCGGGCTCTCGCAGCGACCGCTGATCCGCCGTGCGAAGGAGCGCGGCCTGACGACCTGCGTCGTCGACGGCCGCACCGACCGCCCCGCTGCGGCCGATGCCGACGTCTTCGTCCACCAGGACTTCTCCGACGTGCCGGCGACGATCGCCGCGCTCGAGGCAGCTGGCATCGACGCGATCGGCGTGTGCTCCATGGGCTCGGAGCAGGCGGTCGTGCCGGGTGCGCGTCTGGCCGAGGCACTCGGCCTGCCGGGCCTGCCCGTCTCGGCCGCACTGGCCGCCACCGACAAGGTCGTGCAGCGCGGGCTCTACCGCGACCACGACGTACCCTCGGCGGGCTTCGCGGCTGCGCGCACGCTCGACGATGCGCTGGCGGCCTACGACGCGCTCGGTCCGCGCGTCATC